>CASEKR010000080.1 GCA_949288585.1 uncultured Bacteroides sp.
CCTGGCTAAGCCCGCTACGAAGGAAGCTATCTGCGCTGCCATGAAGGAAGCTGCCGAAGGCGAACTGAAGGGCGTACTGGGCTACACGGAAGATGCAGTGGTTTCTTCTGACTTCCTGGGCTGCACGCTGACTTCTATCTTCGATGCTAACGCAGGCGTTTACCTGACCGACACATTCGTTAAGGTCGTTTCTTGGTACGACAACGAAATCGGTTACTCTAACAAGGTGCTCGACCTGATTGCCCACATGGCTTCGGTTAACTGCTAATTGACAGTTAGAAAACCTTAAAGAAAGGGCGGCTCCCGTTGGAGTCGTCCTTTTTTTGTATATTTGCGGGTTGAATACAACAACGATAAAAGACTGAAGATGATAACAAACGATACATTGGCACACAATCCATTCCTCGCCCCTTTCGGCACTCCGCACGACACCGTGCCCTTCGACCGCATCCGCACCGAACATTATGAACCTGCCCTGCGCGAAGGCATCCGACGCCAACTGGCCGAAATAGACGCCATTACCTCCAATCCCGAAGAACCGACGTTCGGCAACACCATCGAAGCCTACGAACACTCGGGCCGGCTGCTCGAAACCGTGAGCAACGTCTTCGGCAACCTGCACAGCGCCGAAACCAACGACGAGATGGAGCGACTGGCACAAGTGCTGATGCCTCTGCTGAGCGAACACAGCAACAACATCAGCCTCAACCCGCAACTCTTTGCACGCATCAAGCACGTCTACGAGCACACCGACCGTGCCAGCCTTACCACCGAGCAGCAGACCTTGCTCGAAGAGACCTACCAGGGCTTTGTCCGCCACGGCGCCGACCTGCAAGGCGAGGCACGCGACCGCTACCGCAAACTGTGCAAGGAATTGAGTCTGCTGACGCTGAAGTTCAGCGAGAATAACCTGAAAGAAACCAACGACTACCAACTGGTGCTGACCGACCCCGCAAAGTTGGCCGGCCTGCCGGAAAGCGTCCTCGAAGCCGCCGCCGAACGAAGGCTGGGCATTCACCCTACAAGCCCCCAGCTACGTGCCTTTCATGCAATATGCCGACAACCGCGAACTGCGCGAAGAGTTGTACATGGCCTACAACACCAAGTGCACCCACCCGGACAACGGATGCTGCAACCTCGACATCGTGAAGCAGATTGCCAACGACCACCTGGAACTGGCCCGCCTGCTCGGTTACAGCGACTACGCGGAGTATGTGCTGGAACACCGCATGGCGCAAGACACTGCGCACGTCTACCAACTGCTGGACCAACTGCTCGAAGCCTATACCCCCGCCGCCCGCAAAGAAGTGGCCGAGGCGGAAGCCCTGGCCCGAGAGAGCGAAGGCGAAGACTTCACGCTGATGCCCTGGGACTGGAGCTACTACGCACAGAAGCTGAAAGACCGCAAGTACAACCTCAACGACGAGATGCTGCGCCCCTACTTCGAGCTTAGCCGCGTCAAGGAAGGCGTCTTCGGGCTGGCTACGCGCCTCTACGGCATCACCTTCCGCCGGAACCCCGACATCCCCGTCTACCATCCGGACGTGGACGCCTACGAAGTGTTCGACCGCGACGGCTCGTACTTGGCCGTGCTCTACGCCGACTTCCACCCGCGCGAAGGCAAACGCGCCGGAGCCTGGATGACTTCCTACAAAGGACAGTGGATAGACCCGCAGACCGGCGAGAACAGCCACCCGCACGTCTCCATCGTCATGAACTTCACCAGACCCACCCAGCAGAAACCCGCCCTGCTCTCGTTCAGCGAAGTGGAAACCTTCCTGCACGAGTTCGGACACAGCCTGCACGGCATCTTTGCCAACACCACCTACGAGACACTGAGCGGCACCAGCGTCTACTGGGACTTCGTGGAACTGCCCTCACAAATCATGGAGAACTTCGCCACCGAGAGGGACTTCCTCCGCACCTTTGCCCGCCACTACCAGACGGGCGAACCGATTCCCGACGAATTGGTGCAGCGCATCAAGGACGCAGCCAACTTCAACGTGGCCTACGCCTGCCTGCGCCAGGTCAGCTTCGGACTGCTGGACATGGCGTGGTACACGCGCACCGAGCCTTTCGAAGGCGACGTGGAGCAGTACGAGAAACAAGCCTGGGCACGGGCGCAGGTGCTCCCCTCCGTCCCCGGCACGTGCATGAGCGTGCAGTTCAGCCACATCTTCGCCGGAGGCTACTCGGCCGGGTATTACAGCTACAAATGGGCAGAGGTGCTGGACGCCGACGCCTTCTCGCTGTTCAAGGAGCGGGGCATCTTCGACGAAGAAGTGGCCGCCTCGTTCCGCGAGAACATCCTCTCCAAGGGAGGCACGGAGCACCCCATGACGCTCTACAAACGCTTCCGGGGACAAGAACCCACCATCGACGCATTACTCATCAGAAACGGAATAAAACAATGAAGAAGATACTGACACTCCTGCTGTGCGCCGTCCTCCTGCCCCTGCTGGCAGGCTGCGACGGGAGCGACGACGTGGCCGAGATTTTCACCGGCAAGACCTGGAAACTGACCTACATCGCCCTGGAAGGGCAACACCAGTGGGTAGACTTCTGGGACGGCAACGAGGCTGCCCAACAACGCAGCATGAAAGAACTGGAGAAGAGCGCGACCTTCACCGTCACCTTCCAGGGCAGCAAAGCGGAAGGAGTAGCGGGCGGCGAGTTTGAGGCACAAGCCATCAACGGCAGGACAACCGGATACTGGAGCGCCGACGGAGGCTCGCGCGAACTCAGCACGACCAACATCCGCACCACCGGCAGCGACACGGACGCCCTGGCACGCGCCTTCACGGCCGGCCTGCGCAACGCCCGCCGTTACAGCGGCGACAGCCAGAACCTCTACATCTACTACGAAGACGGACAGACCACCAAGTGCATGGCCTTCCACATCCACTAAAAGAACGAGAACATGGACAACGAATCTGCTAAAGCCAAACAAGAAGCACTGGACAAGCGATACATCCGCATGGCCGCCATCTGGGCCGAGAATTCCTACTGCAAGCGGCGCCAGGTGGGCGCCCTCATCGTGAAGGACAAGATGATTATCTCCGACGGCTACAACGGCACGCCCTCTGGCTTCGAGAACGTCTGCGAGGACGAGCACAACCTGACCAAGCCCTACGTGCTGCACGCCGAGGCCAACGCCATCACCAAGATTGCCCGTTCCAACAACAGCAGCGACGGCGCCACGATGTACGTCACCGCCTCGCCCTGCATAGAGTGCGCCAAGCTCATCATCCAGGCAGGCATCAAGCGCGTGGTCTATTCCGAGAAATACCGCCTGGAGGACGGCATCGAACTGCTGAAACGCGCAGGCATAGAGGTCATCTACCAGCCCGCAGACGAATGACACCGAAACCATAAACAAACACATTAACTATATGAGCAACAAGAATACTTTCCGCTTTACCCCGCTCATCATTGCCGTCAGCGTGGTGGTGGGCATCCTCATCGGGACGTTCTACGCCAAACACTACGGAGGCAACAAGCTGGGCATTATCAACGCCTCGTCCAACAAGCTGAACGCGCTGCTGCACGTCATCGAAAACCAGTATGTAGACACCGTGGACATGACGCAACTGGTGGAGGAGACCATGCCGCAAATCCTGGCCGAACTCGACCCGCATTCCACCTACATCCCCGCCAAAGACCTGGAGGAAGTGAACTCCGAACTGGAGGGCAGCTTCAGCGGCGTGGGCATACAGTTCACCATCCTGCAAGACACCATCCACGTCAACAGCATCGTGCCCGGCGGCCCGGCCGAGAAGGTGGGCATGTTGGCCGGCGACCGCATCGTGACGGTGGACGACAGCCTCTTCGTGGGCAAAGACCTGACCAACGAACGCGCCCTGCGCACCCTGAAAGGCCCCAAGGGCACGGAAGTCCGCCTGGGCGTGAAGCGCGCCACGGAAAAGGAATTGCTGCACTTCACCGTCGTGCGCGGCGACATCCCGCAGAACACTATCGACGCCGCCTACCTGACCGACGGCAACTACGGCTACATACAAGTCAGCAAGTTCGGCCGCACCACGCACGTGGAACTGCTGAACGCCATCGCCCAACTGACCCACCAGGGCTGCCGGGGCTTCATCATCGACCTGCGCGACAACACGGGCGGATACATGGACGCCGCCACGCGCATGGTGAACGAGTTCCTGCCCGCCAACAAGCTGATAGTCTACGCCGAAGGACGCAAGTACCCCCGCTGGGAAGACTACGCCGACGGCACGGGCAGTTGCCAGCAGACGCCGCTGGTGGTGCTCATCAACGAAGGCTCGGCTTCGGCCAGCGAAATCTTTGCCGGGGCTATCCAGGACAACGACCGGGGCACGATTATCGGCCGCCGCTCGTTCGGCAAGGGACTGGTGCAGCAGCCCATCGACTTCAGCGACGGGTCGGGCATCCGGCTGACCATCGCCCGCTACTACACGCCCTCCGGACGCTGCATCCAACGCCCGTATGACAGCGGCGACAACATGGCCTACGAAATGGACTGGCTGCACCGCTACGAGCACGGCGAGTTCTTCTCGGAAGACAGCATCAAGCTGAACACGGACGAGCAGTTCTTCACCGGCCTGGGACGCCCCGTCTACGGCGGGGGAGGCATCATGCCGGACATCTTCGTGCCGCAAGACACGACGGGCGTCACCTCCTGGCTCATCGAAGTGAACAACAAGGGCGTCATCCTGCAATATAGCTTCGAGTACACCGACAAGAACCGCGCGAAGTTGGCCGAATACACCACGCAGGAAGACTTGCACGCCTACTTGCAGAAGCAGAACCTGGTGCAGCAGTTCGTGCGCTACGCCGACAAGAAGGGAGTCAAGCGGCGCAACCTGCTGATACAGAAGTCGCGCAAGCTGCTGGAGCGTAACCTCTACGCCTCCATCATCTACAACATGCTGGGGAGGCAGGAATACATCCGCTTCGTCAACCAGAGTGACGCCACCGTATTGAAGGCGCTCGACGTGCTGGAAAAAGGCGAAGCCTTCCCCAAGGCGCCCGACGCACCCGTAACTTCAGAGGAGGAAAACGATGCAGACAAAGACCGAATTGCGCAAGGAGATTTATTTACGGAAGACCCTGCACAACTCTTCCGCCTGGCGCGCGCAGCAAGCTGCTGAGGCCTGGGCGCGCGTCGTGGAGAGCCCGCGCTGGCAGGAAGCCCGCACGGTGTTGCTCTACCACTCGCTGCCCGACGAGGTAGACACGCACGCCTTCATCCGCCAATGGACCGGGAGGAAGCGCATCCTGCTGCCCGTCGTCGTGGGCGATGACTTAGAGTTGCGCGCCTACGCAGGCGACGAGACTTTGCAGACGGGCGCCTTCCGCATCGCCGAGCCAACGGGCAAAGCCTTCACGGACTACGCGGCCATCGACCTGGCCATCGTCCCCGGCATGGCCTTCGACCGCCGGGGCAACCGCCTGGGGCGCGGCAAGGGTTACTACGACCGCCTGCTGCCCCGCCTGGTTGCCTACAAAATCGGGCTGTGCTTCCCCTTCCAAATGGTGGAAGACATCCCGGCGGAGGCGCACGACGTGCGGATGGACGAAATCGTCTGCGGCGGAACAAGAATAACCATTCAGGATAAAAACAACAAGGAAAGATGAAAACCAATTACCACACCCATACCACCCGGTGCCTGCACGCCGTAGGCGCCGACGAGGCTTACGTGAAAAGCGCCCTGAAGGGCGGATACCAAGTGCTGGGCTTCTCGGAGCACACGCCCTGGAAGTACCACACCGACTACGTGGCCGACATGCGCATGCTGCCCGACCAGTTGCCGGACTACGTGGAAAGCCTGCGCGCCCTGCGCGAGAAGTATCGCGGGCAGATTGACATCAAAATCGGCCTGGAATGCGAGTATTTCCCCGAGTACATGCACTGGCTGAAGGAGCAGGTAAAGAAGTACGAACTGGATTACATCATCTTCGGCAACCACTTCTACCACACGGACGAGAAGTTCCCCTACTTCGGCCACCACTGCGACTCGCGCGACATGCTGGACCTCTATGAGGAAAGCGCCATCGAAGGCATGGAGACGGGCCTGTACTGCAGCCTGGCCCATCCGGACCTCTTCATGCGCTCCTACCCCCGCTGGGACCGCCACTGCACGCTCGTCGCCCGCCACATCTGCCGCACGGCCGCCCGGCTGGGCATCCCTCTGGAATACAACATCGGCTACGTGGCCTACAACGAGGCGCACGGATTGGAGACGTACCCCTGCCCCGACTTCTGGCACATCGCCGCCAACGAAGGCTGCACCGCCATCATCGGCCTGGACGCGCACAACAATGCTGACCTGGAAACGCCCACGTACTACGACCGCGCCCAAAAGGAACTGGAAGCGCTGAAAATCCCGGTGACGGACACGCTGCGGATGAACCGCTGACGGCGGCTTCACCGGAAGACGATGTTCGTGATGACCTGCGCGCCGACGTGCTTGTTCAGGTTGCGCACCAGCAGGTCGCGCCCCATCATCAGTTCCTGCCGCAGGGCGGACGAGGTGAGGTGTACGAACAGCGTCTGGTTGCGCACGAACAGGCCGTCGGTGTACGAAGCGATGGCCGGCCCCACCACCTCGGGCCAGGCGTTGACCAGGCGCCGCTCGTTCAGGGGCGATTCGAGGCTCTCCTGCCGCAAGTAAGCGCGGATGAGCTGGCCGATGCTCTGGGCGTCACGCCGTTTCATGCTCCCCTCCTTCCACTCCGGCCGCTTCGGCCACGCGGCCCTCTTCCACACGGAAAATCTTATAGTCCCCTCCCACGCCTTGCAAGATGCGGTCCAGGTGCCCCCGGTTGGTGTCGGTGATGAAGATTTGCCCGAACCCGTCGCCGGACACGAGCTTGACAATCTGCTCCACGCGCCGGGCATCCAGTTTGTCGAACAGGTCGTCCAGCAACAGCAGCGGCACCGTCCCCGCCGTCCGCTTCAGGAAGTCGAACTGCGCCAGCTTCAGCGCCACGAGGTACGTCTTGTTCTGCCCCTGCGAGCCTTCCTTCTTGATGGGGAAGTCGCCCAGCAGCATTTCCAGTTCGTCCTTGTGGATGCCCCGGAGGGAATAGCCCATGATGCGGTCGCGCTCGCGGCTTTCGCGCAGCAGATCGAGCAAGGGGCCGCGCGTGGCGTGCGACTGATAGGCCAGCGAGACCTTCTCCCGGTCCTGGGAAATGAAGGAATAGAACGACTGGAAGATGGGGATGAACTCGCGGATGAACGCCTCGCGCTTGCGGTAGACCACCTCGCCGGCCTGCGCCATCATCTCCTCCCACACCAGGAACAGTTCCTCCTCCACCGGCTGCTCGCTCTTCAGCAAGACGTTGCGCTGCACCAGGGCCTTGTTGTAGCGGATGAGGGCGTCGAGATACTCCTTGTCATACTGCGAGATGACCACGTCCATGAAGCGGCGCCGGCCGTCGCTCCCCCCCGCGATAAGCTCGGCATCGGCGGGCGAGACCATCACCAGAGGGATGAAGCCGATGTGGTCCGACAGGCGCGTGTACTCCTTCTTGTTGCGCTTGAACTGCTTCTTCTGCCGCCGCTTCATGCCGCAATAGACCTCCTCGGGCGTGCCGTCCGCCGCGCGGTAGAAGCCTTGTATCATGAAGAAATCGGCCTCGTGCAGGATGTTCTGCGAGTCGATGGGATTGCCCGCGCTCTTGCAGAACGACAGGTAATACACAGCATCCAGCAGGTTGGTCTTGCCCATGCCGTTCTGCCCGAAGAAGCAGTTCAGCTTGGGCGAAAAAGCCAGTTCCACCTGCTCCAGGTTCTTATAATTCAGGATAGAAATACGTTCCAGTATCATAGCCAAATCAATGTCGTTGACAGAAGGGGAGCGGCCGCCCTCCAAGCCTGCCCCGCAAGGCGTTTCTCCCGAGTGCGGCAAACGGAAACACCGAGTACGGCAAACGGAAACGCCAAGCGCGGCGGAAGCAAACCCGCCCGGCACGGTCCTCCGGCAGTCCCCCTTCCCCTTTACAGAGCACAAAAGTAGAAAGATTTTCGCTGTTTTCTATCCCCCGGCCGAAAAAAGATGCCCCCAAATTTCGCTCGTACTGAGAAAAGAAGTAATTTTGCGGGTCGAAACCCTACGTATCACAACGAAATAATAACAAAAGAACATACAAAAATGGCAGAACAAAAGAAGACCAACGAAGCCCTCAACGTGGAAGAAGCACTGACACAGTCCGAGGCATTCCTTATCAAGAACAAGAAAACCATCATCGGCGCCGTAGTGGCCGTCATCGTCATCGTCGCCGGCGTGTCGATGTACAACCACTACTACGCCGCCCCGCGCGAAGAAAAAGCACAGGCCGCCCTGTTCAAAGGACAGGAATACTTCGAGGCCGGCAACTTCGAACAAGCCCTGAACGGCGACAGCATCGGCTATGAAGGCTTCGCCAAAGTGGCCGACGAGTTCAGCGGCACGAAAGCCGCCAACCTGGCACAGGCCTACATGGGCATCTGCTACGCCAAGATGGGCCAGAACGAAGAAGCCATCCAGGCGCTGAACAACTTCGACGGCAACGACCAGATGGTGGCGCCCGCCATCAAGGGAACCATCGGCAACTGCTACGCGCAGTTGGGCGAACTGGACAAGGCCGCCTCTACCCTGCAGGAAGCCGCCGCACAGGCCGACAACAACACGCTCAGCCCCATCTTCCTGAAACAGGCCGGCGAAATCCTCGTGAAGCAAGGCAAGTATGACGAAGCCATCAAGGCCTACACCGCCATCAAAGACAAATACTTCGCCTCCTACCAGGCCATGGACATCGACAAATACATCGAACAAGCCAAGCTGCTGAAGAAATAACAATGGCAACGAAATACCACAACCTGTCCGAATACGACTTCCAGTCCGTGCCCGACGCCTCCGGCATGAAGTTCGGCATCGTCGTGTCCGAGTGGAACTACAACATCACCGGCGCGCTGCTGCGCGGCGCAGTGGAGACCCTGCAAAAGCACGGCGCAAAGGAAGAGGACATCCTGGTCCGCACCGTGCCCGGCAGTTTTGAACTGACCTTCGGCGCCGCCCAATTCATCAAGCAGACCGACGTCGACGCCGTCATCGCCCTGGGCTGCGTGGTGCGGGGCGATACTCCCCACTTCGACTACGTGTGCCAAGGAGCCACCCAAGGCATCGCCCAACTGAACGCCACGGGCGACGTCCCCGTCATCTACGGGCTCATCACCACCAACGACATGCAGCAGGCCGAGGATCGCGCAGGTGGCCGTTTGGGCAATAAAGGCGACGAATGTGCGGTAACTGCAATAAAAATGGTAGATTTCGCTTGCAGATTAAAAAAATAGTTGTACCTTTGCACCGCAATTGGGAAACAACGGCGAAAGCCGGCCTCCCGGTGCAACGGTTTGGGCAAATACCAGAGTGGCCAAATGGGGCAGACTGTAAATCTGCTGGTTTATACCTTCGGTGGTTCGAATCCATCTTTGCCCACCACTTCGCGGAAGTAGCTCAGTTGATAGAGCATTAGCCTTCCAAGCTGAGGGTCGCGGGTTTGAGTCCCGTCTTCCGCTCCACAGAGAATCCTGAAAGCCAGACAGCGGCTCTCAGGATTTCTTGTATCCGGATAGCACTGATTTCCCTTACCTCTTAAAAACTATAGGCACAGTCCACGCAGATTCCCGGTATTCTCCTTTCTCATAATAATTGATGGTAGGCGTCCAGCGCGGCATCTTCCTGATGATTTCCAATACTTGGTTATCCCAATCCTGTATGCCACAGCTTCGCAGAACTTTGGCTTCATACACTTCTCCATACGAGTTAATCCGTATCGTATAGATGCCTCTCACTTGTTGTTTATCCCCCAATAATGCAGGGTCATACTTTAAGTGTTGGGCGATGTAGTTTTGCGCAGAACACGGCTTGCCGTCTTGGAAAGAAGAGACAGCCTCCCATTCTACAAAACAGTGTTTCTGTTTTTCTTCCGCGATACTATCCATCTTCACCCTGTCTCGGTAATGTTGTGGCAGGAAAGGCACATATACCGTATAGAGACACTCCATCCGCTTTCCGCTCTTGTCCCTGCATGGCAGGCAATGCGGCAATTCTTCAGTCAGTCGGACAACTTCTTTGTCGAAATCCTTATGTTTAGATGTCAATATATTAATACCACACGGTAGCCCTAATGTATCAATAGAAAACATCACTACGGAATATCCGGCTTGGTTCTTCTCTAACAAGTGTTCGGGATATATCATTTGGGAAGTGAAATACTTTTCCAAATCGTAATTCCATTTCGCCCATCGGGGAGGCTCTATGGTTGCCAAGTCTTTGATTGTTCCCGATAGATCCGAAACGCCCAAGGTCCAACAGTTTTCCGTACGCCAAATGCTATCCAGGCGGTTTTCATTCTCCCATTGTCCTTGTAGGGTGTTGTCAGTCACGCATCTGACCGGACCAACACCAATGGTCAGCGAGTCGGGCAGATACTGAAAAACCAATGTGCTGTCGGTCAGTTCTTGGATAATGTAATTTTCCCTTGATTCAAAGACTTTGATTGTATCTCCGCATAAAGAATAAGAATAAAAAATTTCTTTCCTTTTGCCATCATACAAAAAGACGCTTCTCCACCCTGCATCACGAAATTCCATTTCCATAGCATATTGCTTGTCTTGGGGTAATTGCACCCTCCATACTTTGTTTTCCAGCAATGCGGACATATCTGCACATTTATTGTTTTGGGCAGAGAGTCCGCCTATGACAACCCATGAAAGCAATATGGACAGAAGTTTCTTCATAACCTATCATTTTAATGACACTCAAAAGATAAAAAAAAGGAATAACCTAATCAATTATTAGACTATACCTTTCCCATTAGGTTTAAGCAAGTTCTCCTTCAAAACGAGTGCCCCCCCAGAAACGAGTAATCCCCCGTTCCTTCATTGTCCGGAACGGGGGATACCACTTGAAAAAACGGCGGCTACCTACTCTCCCACTGTCACGCAGTACCATCGGCGCGGCCGGGCTTAACTTCTCTGTTCGGAATGGGAAGAGGTGGAACCCCGGC
>CASEKR010000081.1 GCA_949288585.1 uncultured Bacteroides sp.
GCCGATGACCACCACGTGCTTGGGGTTGCCCGCCTTCTCTTTGTATGCCCATGGGCTGCCTGGAGGGAATGCCTTCACTCGAAATGCAGCGTCCCGAAGAACTGAGGGCAATGGAAATCGGGTTTGGGCAACTGGATGGGATTCCACGAAAGGAAATGGGGCGTCTGGAGTTTGTCGCCGCACTTATAGAAGTTGGCACGGACGGTGCGCCCCGCCAGCGAGTCCAACTGATGCAGGAAGAAGGTGGCCAACGGAACGACCAACGCCACTTCCCAACTGCACGTGCCGACGCGCTCGGCAAAGGGTTCGCGCCCCAGGCTGGCCCAACGCTGCACGCGGTCCAACACCTCTTGCGGCGCCCGCTGGCGTCCCTCGCGGGCAGCACCCGCGCCCACCAGCAGCGTGCCGGCACAGTTGCACTCCAAGTTATAGTACACGCCGTCGCCGGCAGGCACCGAGAAAAACTCCACGCACGAATCTTCCCACACCCGTCCGTTGTCGGCAGGGGCTGCGGCACGGACGGAAGCCTCGCGCACCTTGAAGTGCAAAAGCAGCGAGTCGCCCGTGTGCGCCAGCCGGAATTGCACGGCAGGCTGGTACGGGAATTCCTCCCAGTCTACCGTGTCTACGGGCTGGAAGCCTATCTTCTCTTGGTCTAACAGCGCGGGGATGGCCTCGACGGGCACGCGCTCCGCGCTCACTCTCTTGATGGTCAGTTCTCTCATATCACTAAACTATTTCATACATTCGCCGAGATGAAGGCGCGCATTTTCTCCTGCCGTTCTTCCACCAGTTGCAACAGCCTGAACTGTGCGGCCGTGCGCACCAGGTTGTGCCCGGGGTAAGCCGTCTTGTAGTACGTGTCCCCGTTGAGGTAATCCGTCAGGAAACGCACGCACTGCATGTAGGGGAAGAGGGCGACGGCATAAGGCAGGTTCTCAATCTCTACGGGCAGGAGGAAGGCGCGTGCCGAATCCAGGTAGCCCTGCGTGAAAGCGCAGAAGACGTCCCAGTCGAAACCGATGCGGCCAAGGTCCTGCTCGTCTTCGGCAGCAGTGTTGGCCGCCGTGCGCAGGAAGTCGCCATAGTCCGAGAAGACGAACGAGGGCATCACCGTATCCAGGTCGATGACACAGAGCGCGCCCCCCTCTTCGTCGAACAAGACGTTGTTCACCTTCGTGTCGCAGTGGCAGATGCGCTTGGGCAAGCTCCCTTCGCGGTACAGGCGTTCGGCCAGGCACATCCCATCGGCGCGCTGCTCTATCTCGTCCAGGTAGCGTCCGACTTCCTTCACGCGTCCGGCAGCGTCCGTGCGGACAGCCTCGCGCAACTGGCGTAGACGCAGTTCCATGTCGTGGAAGCCGGGAATGGTCTCCGTCAAAGAGCCGGGCAGGTCGACCAACATGCTTTCGAAGCGTCCGAAAGCCTGGCCCGCATTATAGGAATAATAGGGCGCCACCGAGTCGAACGTCTGCGCCCGGGAGATGAAGAGCGACAGGCGCCAGTAGGACTCGCCGTCGTGCCAGTAGGTTTTCCCGCCGTCAGCGGGCAGGAAGCGCAGCACCTTGCGGTCGATGTCTTCCGCGCCGCCCGCTTCCAGCTTGCGGCGGATGTGGTTCGTCACAGCCTCGATGTTGCGCTGCAGGCCGTCCACGTCGCAGAAGATGTGGTGGTTGATGCGTTGCAGCACGTAGTCGGGCGCGCCGGGTTCGGCTGTCGTCACCCGGAAAGTATCGTTTATCAGCCCCGTGCCCAGGGGACGGATGTCGGTCACTGTCCCTTGCGGGTGGAAGTGCTGCACGATGGTAAAGAGTTCGTTCATATTCTATTCTATCGGTTTATGACAGGTTTGTTTCAACGGCGGCCGGCGGTCAGCCCTGCTTCAGGTATTCGTAGCCGAAGCGGCAGCGCAGGCAGTCGCGCTTGTCGCAGTATTCCCTTTGCAGTTGCAGGACGGCCTGCGAGTCGGCGGCCGATTGCACCCGCAGCCCGGCTCCGGCCCAGCGGCGGATGATGCTGTTGTCCTCGGCAGGCAATGCCTCGAGGAAGCGTATCGCCCGTTCGCAGAGGGAGTCGTCGGCCCGGTAAAGCCCGTAGGCGTAGAGGAAGGGGACCACCGTGTTCAGCACCAGCAGGTCCACCGTCTTGCCGCCCAGTTGCCTCTTCCGGCGGCCAGAAGCCTTCCGGAAGCTGGAGTGCGCCGCCCAGAAGTCAGACGTATGGACGTCGAACAGGAGCCTTACCTCGTCGAGCCCTTCCGCCTCCATCACGCGCGAGAACAGGCTGCGCTCCATGCAGTAGATGTAGGCCAACTGCGCTATCCGCACGTAAGGGAAGCTGGCTGGGCGCAGGCGGAAGAAGCGCCATTGCTCGCGCGGCAACGGTTCGGGCAGGCTGAACTTATGGCTCAGGTAGGCATACTCGCGGCACAAAGAGCGGGCGTAGTCGTCGTCGGCCCCGTCGTCCAGCAATCCCGCCGTGCCGAAGAAGACGGCTTCCACCTGAAACAGGCTGTCGCGGTGCTTGTCCACGGCGCGGAAGGGCAGGCGCAAGGCCCACGCCTCGAAAGCGTCGCTGTTCAGCCCGAGGCCGAAGTTGCGGGCCAGGGTGACGAAGAAAGCGTCTTCCCACTGGCGGTCGCAGCGTTCCAGCCTTTGGCCGATGGCTTGCGCCTTCTGCCGGAGGCGTTCGGCCTGCAAGGACGACAACCATCCATGCACCTTCAGCGGCGGCAAAGCGGCCAGCATGTGCAGGCAAGACGGGCTAGCCTCCGAGAGGCAAAGCTCGTCGTAACGCCGGCTCACGTCGTCGGGACACGACAAGAGCAACTGGGGGATGCGGCCGCCGTTCGTGCGGCAGATGTCGCAATCGGCCTCCCCCACCACGTGCAGCACCACACGGTCGTAGGCGCGGTCGCGGTCGTGCCCGTGGCGCAGCCAATCCGAAGCGCGGTCGTGCACTTCGACGTCGCCCGCCCACAGCGTCCCGCCAATCTTCACCTTGGCGTTGAAGAAATCGGGTCCCGCATGGCGGTTGGGCTGGCCGGGGTCTACGACCTCCACCTCCTCACCGTCCGTCGTCCGCAAGGGCTGCAACGGGAAAATGCGGTGACGCCAAACGTAATGCAACAGTTGTTCCATGGCATCTCAACGGTTTGTTGTGCCCAAAGGTAAGAGAAATAATGCGGACTGCAAACTTTTGCGCCGGGAATGTTCGCCCGCCCCCCTTCGCCCCCCGCCACAGCACCTTCTGGAGGGGGTATGCACGCGCCGCACTCGGGACTTCCGTTTGACGCACTCGGGATTTCCGTTTGACGCACTCGGGACAAACGCCGAGCGTACCCGGGACAAACGCCGCCCGCAGCGGGGAGAAAATCCCGGTACATCCCGGCCGACGGGCAAGCGCCGGGCGGTTAAAAAATGAGAAAACTTGTCCCCCTTGCTGATAAAAGCATTATCTTTGCCGAACACAGCGCGTTAAATAACCAACTAAACAATTCGACAGACAATGAAAATAGCATTGATAGGCTACGGCAAGATGGGCAAGGAGATAGAACGCATCGCCCGCAGCCGTGGGCACGAAATCGTCAGCATCATTGACGTAGACAACCAAGCAGACTTCGGGTCGGACGCCTTCCGCAGCGCCGACGTCGCCATCGAATTCACCAACCCGCAAGCCGCCTACGGCAACTACCTGCGCGCCTTCGAAGCGGGCGTGAAAGTCGTCTCCGGCAGCACCGGATGGCTGAAAGAGCACGGCGAAGACGTGCGCCGCCTCTGCGCCGAAGAAGGCAATACGCTGTTCTGGTCCAGCAACTTCAGCCTGGGCGTGGCCGTCTTCTCGGCCGTCAACCGCTACATAGCACGCATCATGAACCAGTTCCCCGAATACGACGTCATGATGGAGGAAACGCACCACGTCCACAAGCTGGACGCGCCCAGCGGCACCGCCATCACGCTGGCGGAAGACATCGTGAAGAACCTCGACCGCAAAGCACGCTGGGTGAAAGGCACACTCTTGGCCCCGGACGGCACGGTGAGCGGCAACGCGCAGTGCGCCCCCGACGAGTTGCCCGTCAACTCCGTGCGCCGCGACGAAGTGCCGGGCATCCACACCATCCGCTATGAGTCCGAAGCCGACAGCATCACCCTGACCCACGACGCCAAGAACCGCAGCGGCTTCGCCCTGGGAGCCGTCCTGGCCGCCGAATACGCCGCCACGCACACGGGACTGCTGACGATGGAAGACCTCTTCCCTTTCCTGAAATAACGACACACCCCAAGAACGCATGGAATTTACCAACAATCCCAAACTCGACCGCCCCAAGAAGCGCAGCAAGGCTTCGTGGGTAAAATTCGCCGTCGTCACCCTGCTCTACCTCCTCTTCCTTCTCTGGATACGCAGTTGGCTGGGACTCATCGTCCTGCCCTTCATCTTCGACGCCTACATCACGAAGTTCCTCCCCTGGGGATTCTGGAAACGCTCGAAGAACGCCGCCGTGCGCAGCGTCATGAGTTGGGTGGACGCCATCGTATTCGCCTTAGTGGCCGTCTACTTCGTCAACCTCTACTGGTTCCAGAACTACCAGATACCGTCGTCCTCGCTCGAAAAATCGCTGCTCGTCGGCGATTTCCTCTACGTCAGCAAGCTGAGCTACGGCCCGCGCGTGCCCCAGACGCCGCTTTCCATGCCCCTGACGCAACACACGCTGCCGCTGTTCAATTGCAAGTCCTATCTGGACTGGCCGCACTGGGACTACAAGCGCGTCCCCGGCTTCGGCCGCGTCAAGCTGAACGACATCGTAGTATTCAACTTCCCCGCCGGCGACACCGTGGCGCTGAACCACCAGATGGAAGACTTCTACTCGCTTTGCTACCGCGAAGGCCGCCGCCTCTACCCCAACCCCGTGCAGATGGACAGCCTGACGCGCCCGCAGCAACGCGCCATCTACGACCTCTACTACGAGGCCGGGCGCAAGTACGTCAAGGACAATCCGCAGACATACGGCGACATCGTCGTGCGCCCCGTCGACCGCCGCGAGAACTACGTGAAACGCTGCACCGGCCTGCCGGGCGACACGCTGCAAATCATCGACGGGCAACTGTACCTGAACGGCAACGCCGTCCCCAATCCGGAGAACCTGCAATTCAACTACTTCGTGCAGACCACCGGGCCGCTCATCCCCGAGACCATCTTCCGCGAACTGGGCATCAGCAAGGACGACCAATGGCTCTTCCCGGCCAACGACGCGGAAAGCCTGGCCGTACTGGTCTCGATGGGCCTCGACGCCACCGACACGCAGGGACGACCCGCACCGGTCTACCACCTGCCTCTGACGCAGAAGATGTATGACACGCTGGCAGGCAACAAACGCCTCGTTGCCCGCATCGTGCGCGAACCGGCCGCCTACGGGGGCGACGTCTATCCGCTGAACCTCTACACCCGGTGGACGCGCGACGACTACGGCCCCGTGTGGATTCCCGCCAAAGGCGCCTCCATCCGCCTGACCGAAGACAACCTGCCCATCTACCGCCGCTGCATCGAAGCCTACGAAGGCAACACGCTGGAGCAACGCGCCGACGGCATCTACATCAACGGCCAGAAAACGGACACCTATACGTTCCAGATGGACTACTACTGGATGATGGGCGACAACCGCCACAACTCGCTCGACTCGCGCTACTGGGGCTTCGTGCCCGAAGACCACGTGGTGGGCAAGCCGCTGGTGGTATGGCTCTCGCTGGACAAAGACCGCGACTGGTTCGACGGAAAGATACGCTGGGACCGCCTGTTTAAGTGGGTAGACAACAACTAAGCATGAAACGGGTACGGAAGACACTGACAGCCATCGCCGCAGCAGTGCTCGCCGGAGCGTTGCTGCGCACCTGCGTGGCCACTTCCTACCTGATTCCGTCGGACGGGATGGAGAACTCGCTCTACCGGGGCGAACGCATCGTCGTCAACAAATGGAGCTACGGGCTGCGCCTGCCCTTCATGCAGTGGTGGGGCTATCAACGCTGGGCCTCCCGCCCTGTCGAACGGGAAGACATCATCGTCTTCAACAACCCGGGCAATCTCCGCCAACCGCTCATCAGCCGCCGCGAAGCCTTCATCGGGCGGTGCATCGGCACGCCGGGCGACACGCTGCTGGTCGACTCGCTGTTCAATGCCGTATCGTCCGAAAGGCTTGCCCCCGACCAGAAGTTCCTCTTCGCCTATCCGCTGGAGTTGGAAGGCCAGATAGACTCGCTACTGGCTGTGCTCGACATCCGTTCGCCCCTGCTGGGCAGCGATTCGGCACGCCACATCCGGGGCTTCAGCCGCTACGAACGCTACCTGCTGGAACAGGCCACCGACACCGACCTGCAACTGACGCCGCAGACCGGCACGGACACGAAGCTCTACCCGCTCGTCATCCCCGGACGCGGACACGGCGTGCGCGTCCGCCCCTGGAACCGCACGCTGCTGTGCAACACCCTGCTGCTGCACGAGGGGCGCGACGCCTACATCAAGGGTGACACCCTCTACGTGGACGGCCAACCGGCAGACTCGTGCCGCCTCTTCGGCTTCGTCCCGCAAGACCATGTCATCGGGAAGGCCGCCCGCATCTGGCTCTCGAAAGAACAGGGAACCGGCCTCTTCAGCGGCTACCGCTGG
The DNA here is from genome assembly GCA_949288585.1 of uncultured Bacteroides sp. Lineage (GTDB taxonomy): Bacteria > Bacteroidota > Bacteroidia > Bacteroidales > Bacteroidaceae > Bacteroides. The sequence goes on from CASEKR010000081.1 coordinate 6,658, forward strand.
GAGCGCATCGGGATGCGCGTGCAATAACCCTGCAAACCCTCCTGACATGAACACCGTACTGCTGTCTACCGCCTACTTAGCCCCCGTGGAGTATTACGCGAAGCTATACCACTACGGACACGTCTACGTGGAACAGTACGACCACTATGTGAAACAGACGTACCGCAACCGCTGCACCATCGCCGCGCCCGACGGCCCGCTGGCGCTGACCGTGCCCACCGTCAAGCCGGACACCCCGAAATGTTTCACGAGGGACATCCGCATCTCCGACCACGGCAACTGGCGGCACCTGCACTGGAACGCGCTGGAGTCGGCCTACAACCACACGCCGTTCTTCGAATACTACAAAGACGAGTTCCGCCCGTTCTACGAAAAGAGATACGAGTTCCTGATGGACTTCAACGATGCCCTCTGCCGCTTGGTGTGCTCGCTCATCGACTTCTCCCCCTGCATGGAACGCACCTCCGCTTACGGCGACGCCCCCCTCCCTGCCGACGACTTCCGCGAACGTATCCATCCGAAGAAAGACTTCCGCACGGAAGACCCGCAATTCCGTCCCCTGCCCTACTACCAGGTATTCCAGTCGCGGCTGGGCTTCCTGCCCAACCTGAGCATCGTGGACTTGCTGTTCAACATGGGTCCGGAGAGCATCTTGGTGCTGCGCGACAGCCACGACCCTCTCCCCTACCACGCTTCCGCCCCCTCCGCCTCATAGCCCGCCCTGTCCGGACAAGAACTGCATCCCGGTCAGGGCACAAAAAAAGCGTGGCCGAAGAGCCACGCTTTCCCGAACACATCGTTCTATCTGTCAATATCCTATTCCAGTTCGAAGGCGACCTTTCCCTTGATGTCGGCAGCCGAAGCGGCCACGATGGCCTCAAACTTGCCTGGCTCGGCCACCCACTGGTGCTTGTCGGCGTCGAAGAAACTCAAGGCATCCTTGCGGAGGGTGAAAGCGACTTCTTTCTCCTCTCCCGGAGCCAAACGCACTTTCTGGAAGCCCTTCAACTCCTTCACCGGACGGGGCAGCGAAGCCTTCTTGTCGCTGACGTAGAGTTGTACGACCTCCTGACCCTCGCGCGTGCCGGTGTTCTTCACGCGGACGCGGACAGTCACCGAGCCGTCGGCGGTCATCACGGCGTTATCCACCGTGGGCTTGCCGTACTCGAAGGTGGTGTAGCTCAACCCATAACCGAAGGGGAAGAGCGGCTTCACCTTCTTCTGCTTATCCGCCCAGCGGTAGCCCACGAAGATACCTTCGTTATACTGGATGTTCACCGTGTCCTGCGTGCGCGTGCCGGTATATTCGCCCAGTTGGTGTGCAGGGACATCCTCCAGCCTTGCAGGGAAGGTGAACGGCAATCGTCCGCTGGGATTGACGTCGCCCACCAACACAGCCGCCAACGACGTGCCTGCTTCCGAACCGAGGTACCAATCCTGGACGACAGCGGGAACCTGCTCCAGCCACGGCATGGCGATAGCGTTGCCCGAGATGTTTACTACAATCAGATTCTTGTTAGCCTCAGCCAGCGCCTCTATCACGCGGTCTTGACCGTAGGGCAGTTCCAGCCCGGCGCGGTCGGAGTCCTCGCAGTCCTGGCCCGCGCTCTTGTTCAGTCCGCCGATGAACACGACATAATCAGCGGCGCGCGCCACCTCCACGGCTTCGGCAATGAGTTCTTCGGGCGTGCGGTCATCGCGCAAGTCCTGCCCCGTCACCACGCCGTTGTACTCTCCGCTGGCATCGCCCACATAGCCGCGCGCATACACCACTTCAGCCTTTCCGGCCAGGCGTTGGCGGATGCCTTCGAGCGGGGAAATCTCGCGCTGCACTTTCAGCGACGAGCTTCCGCCCCCGACGGTCATCATCTTCACGGCATTCTCGCCGATGACAGCTATTCTTTTCGCTTTCCCCAAGTCGATGGGCAGGACATTGCCTTCGTTCTTCAGCAACACGATGCCCTCTTCGCCAATCTGCCGGGCGGCAGCGTAGTGTTCGGGCGAGCACATCGAGCCGAAAGGTTTGTGCGTGTTCATGCTGGTGCGGAACATGAGGCGCAACACGCGGCGCACTTTGTCGTCCAGTTCCCGTGTCGTCACCTTGCCTTCTTGGATGAGCTTCAGGTAGGGCAGAGCCAGGTAATAGTTGTCGTAGGCATTGGCGGCACCGTTGCTCAGTCCGTCCGTCCAGCTTCCGAACTCCAGGTCGACGCCGTGGGCGATGGCCTGTCCGGTGTTATGTATGCCGCCCCAGTCGGAGATGACCGCCCCGTCGAAGCCCCACTCGCCCTTCAGGATTTCGTCCAGCAGACGGGGATTCTGGCCGCAGTGTTTGCCTTCGTAGAGGTTGTAGGCACTCATGATGGTCCAGGCCTTTCCCTCCTGCACGGCGGCCTTGAAGGCGGGCAGGTAAATCTCGTAGAGCGCGCGGTCGTCCACAATGACGTTGGTGTTGTGGCGGTTCACCTCGTGGTTATTCAGCGCATAGTGCTTGACGCAGACAGCCACGCCGTTGCTCTGCACGCCTTGCACATAAGGCACTACCATCCTCGAAGTCAGATAGGGGTCTTCGCCGAAGTACTCGAAGTTGCGACCGTTCAGGGGCGTGCGGTAGATGTTCACCCCGGGGCCCAGGAGCACGTCTTTTTCGCGGTAGCGCGCTTCCTCGCCGATGCTCCGGCCGTAGAGCAGGGCCATGTCGGGATTCCAAGTGGCGGCCAGGCACGTCAGCGCGGGAAAGGCCACGCACGAGTCATTGGTCCAGCCGGCCTGGTCCCACTCGTCCCACAGCACCTCCGGACGTACGCCGTGGGGGCCGTCGTCCGTCCACAATTCCGGGATGCCCAAGCGGCGCACCCCTGCGCTGCTAAACTTGGACTGCGCGTGAATCACGGCAATCTTCTCTTTTAAGGTCATACGCCCGAGCGCATCTTCCACTCTTTCCTCGATAGGTTTGCTTTCGTCCAAGTAGACGGGCCGCTGCTGGGCTGCGAGAGGAAGAGCCGCAGCCAGAGCCAACGTAAACAGAATTTTCTTCATGTGATAGGGATAAATAATGAATAAGCAATAGATTTCCCGGCGCACGGGACAGGCTGCCGCCTCAACGCCCGCCCTCAGGGTCGAGGCCCAGCGAACGGATGTAGCCCTGCTGCACAGTGCAGTTCTCCAGCTTGCAAGCCTCAAGGAAGGCGTTCATCGCCTGGCGGGCCAAGGCCTGGTCGGGGCGTGCGGCGCGAATCTCCTGGTAAGTGGCGCGTGGCGCTTCGGAGAAGGCAACGACGGCCTCCCAGCCTTCAGGGGGCGTGATGCCGACGAAGCACGAGTTCTCCATCTTCTTGTAGGGCCAGAAGGTATAGCCGATGTTGTTGTCACGCATCACTTGGCAGAAGTCCGCCTGCCACTGGTCTGAGTTGTGGCCGATTTCGCCCATGTACATAGGCAGGCCGACGCTGTCGCGGAAGGCAATGAAACTGTGGATGGCTTCGCGCGTGGCAGGGCCTCCGTAGCGGTGGCACGTGTACATCAGTTTGTCGTCGAACGAAGCATCCGTGAAGGGCTTGAAATTGCCGTTCCACTGCGCCCCGCCCAGCAGGATGATGTGGTTCTTGTCCACCTCCCGGATGGCGGACACGCCCCGCTTGTAGACCTGCTCCAGACGGGCGTTCATCTCGTCCACCTCTGCGAAGTAGGGAGCGATGGGCTCGTTCAGCAACTCATAGCCGAGGATGACAGGCTCGTCGCAATAGCGGCTGGCAATCCGGCGCCAGATGTCGCAGAACTGTTGCTGGCACTCCTCGCTCTCGAACAACCACGGATAGCCGTAGCTGTCGTCTATGTTGTCGCCCGTCTGTCCGCCGGGGGCGTCATGCATGTCCAGGATGAGATAAAGCCCGGCCTCCCGGCACCACTCGACCAGCGAATCCACGCGGGCGAAGCCGTCCTGCGCGGCGGTCAGCCCCATGTAGTCCTCGTCGGTGAAGAGTTTGTAGTGGAAAGGCAAGCGTATGGTATTGGCGCCCGTGCGCTTGATGAAACGGATGTCTTCGCGCGTGACATAATTGTCCTTGAACTGCTTCCAGAAGTTGGCCGTAAAGGCCGGCCCCGCCAACTGGCAGAACATCTCGTTGATGAAATGCGCGGAGTTCGTCTTGCTGAAGTTGAACATATAGCCCTCCGGGTTGAGCCAGTTGCCCAGGTTGGTGCCTACGATGAAAAGTTTCGTGCCGTCCGGGCGCACCAGGTCTTTCCCGTCGATGGATACGAACGATTCGGGCGAAACGCCCGTTTCACGCGATTGCTGCCCGCCGCATCCGGCCAATGTCCCCGCCAGGAGCACGGCGGCAGTGATTGCTGTCAATAATTGTTTCATGGTCGTGTCAAATAATAATATGAATAATAAAGGATGTTCCCTGTCGTTTGATACCAACAAAGGTAAGAAAGATTGGGGAGAAAAAAAAGAGGGATTAGGGCAGAAAGTAAACGGGAAAGGGAGGAAAAACATTGCGAAGCACTATGAAACAAGCATTTACGCGGACCGCTCCCCACAGAAAAGTAAACAGGAAGGGGAGAAACGGTAAACTCCCGACGAGGCCGCGCCCGTCCACCGGGCAAGAAAATCCGCACAAAACCGCCCGCCCGGACGAACAGGGAAGCAGTTTGTTGCGTATCTTTGCGAAGTTTATCAAACATCCGACGCCCATGTTATCCCTACAAACGCCCAACGGGGACAGGCACGTGCTGCTGCATTCGTGCTGCGCCCCCTGTTCTTCCGCCATTGTCGAGTGTATGCTGGCCAACGGCATACGCCCCACCCTCTTCTACTACAACCCCAACATCTATCCGCGCGAGGAATACGAGACACGCAAGCAGGAGGCCATCCGCTTCGCCACCGCCCAGGGACTGGACTTTGTGGACGCCGACTACGACCACGCCCGCTGGCTGGACGGCGTGCAGGGGCTGGAGGGAGAACCCGAACGCGGGCGGCGGTGCCTGCGTTGCTTCACCCTGCGCTTAGAAGCTGCGGCCGCCTATGCCGCCGAGCACGGCTTCCGCCTGTTCACCACCACCCTGGCCTCGTCGCGCTGGAAGAGCCTCGAACAGATTAATGAAGCGGGACGGGCCGCCGCCGCGCGCCACCCCGGAACCCTCTTCTGGGAACAGAACTGGCGCAAGGGCGGGCTGCAGGAACGCCGGAACCAGTTGCTCCACGAATACCACTTCTACAACCAACTGTATTGCGGCTGCGAGTTCAGCATGCGGAGACCCGAATGACACCCCGCCGGAAGGCGCTTGTCCCGAGTGCGGCGTTCGTTTCTCCCGAGTGCGTCAAACGGAAGTCCCGAGTGCGGCGCTCGCAAACGCCGAGTGCGAAGGGGGCAAGCATCTCATCCTGAATACCTTGCGAAGAGGCGTTCCCGGCACGTCGCCCGGCCGTCAACCGTAGACCAGGACAGAGAGCCGCTCCTCGGCCAGCACGTCGCCCGCCACATCCAGCAACTGCTTAGGAGTCAGGGCCTCGATGCGCCGGAAAAGTTCCGACTGGGTTTCATAGCGGTCGTAATGCAGGAACGCCTTCGCCATGCCCAGGGCGTTGTTCTCGTTGTTGTCCGAGGCGACGATGATTTGCCCGAGCAACTGCTTGCGTGCCGCCTCGAACTGCGAGGTGCTCAGTGGCTGGTCGCGCAGGCGCCGCAACTCTTTGCGCGTCAGGCGCAGGCAGGTATCCACGTCGGCCGGGTCGCACCCGAAGTAGATGCCGAACGCGCCCGTGTCGGTGTAGGAAGCCAGGTTGGACTCCACCGTATAGACCAGGCCGCGCCGCTCGCGCAGGGCCACGTTCAGGCGGCTGTTCATGCCGGGGCCGCCCAGCAGGTTGTTCAGCAGGTAGAGCGCCGTGCGCCGCCCGTCGTAGGCGTCGTATCCGCGCCCGCCCAGCATGACGTAGGCCTGGTGGGTGTCGCGGTGCAGCGTGCGGTCCTCGGGCACATAAGGGGGCGGCGGCAGCCTCTTGTGGCCGGCCGCGCAGGCAGGCACGTCGGACAGCAACCTTTCGGCCAGGCGGACCACCCGCTTGAAATCCACGTCGCCGCGCACGAAGAAGACCATGTTGGCCGGGACATAGAAACGCCCCGTGAACGCCGCCATGCCGGCCGGGCTGAAAGACTTCAGCCGTCCGGGCGTGCCCAGGATGTTGCGCCCCAACGGATGTCCCCGGAAGATGAGGTCCTCGAAATCGTCGAATATCAATTCGGAAGGCGAATCTTCGTACGACTGGATTTCGTCGATGACGACCTCCGCTTCTTTCTCCATTTCGCGCAGGGGGAAGGTGGAGTGGAACACGATGTCGGCCAGCAACTCGAACGCCCGCGCGAAATATTCGGCAGGGAAGGCGCAGTAGACCACCGTCTCCTCCTTGTTGGTATAGGCGTTGAGGTCGCCGCCCACGTTCTCCATGCGGTTCAGGATGTGCCAGGCCTTCCGGCGCGCGGTGCCCTTGAACAGCATGTGTTCCACGAAATGCGCCATGCCGTGCTCGTCCTCGCGCTCGTCGCGGGTGCCCACGTCGACGGCAAAGCCACAATAAGCCACCCGCGAACGCACAGGCTCGTGCAATATACGCAGGCCATTGGGCAACACATGCACGCCGGGGGCAATGTCTTCTATCTGGGTTCTCATGACAAGAGTAAATGGTTTGTCGCGCAAAAATACAATAAAAGCTATTGCCGTTTATGGAAAATTGCAGATATTTGCAGGTGGTAACAAAGGGAAATCCCCTGCGGGACCGACAGTCGACAAATATAAAACCAGAGACAATGACCGCAGACATCAAAGAGCTGTTGCAGAAAGAAGCACAAGCCGTGCTGGACATACCGGTGACGGACGCCTACGAGAAAGCCGTGGCACTGATTGTGGAACACGTGCACCGCCGGAAAGGCAAGTTAGTGACATCGGGCATGGGCAAAGCCGGACAGATAGCCATGAACATAGCCACCACGTTCTGCTCGACGGGCATCCCCTCCGTGTTCCTCCACCCCAGCGAGGCGCAACACGGCGATCTGGGCATCCTCCAGGAGAACGACCTCCTGCTGCTCATCTCCAACTCGGGCAAGACACGCGAAATCGTGGAACTGACCCAACTGGCCCACAACCTGGACCCCACGCTGAAATCCATCGTCATCACCGGGAATCCCGACAGCCCGCTGGCCCTGCAGGCCGACGTATGCCTGGCCACCGGCCACCCCGACGAAGTGTGCGCGCTGGGCATGACGCCCACCACGTCCACCACGGTGATGACCGTCATCGGCGACATCCTGGTGGTGGAAACCATGAAGCAGACCGGCTTCACCATCGAAGACTACTCCAAACGCCACCACGGCGGATACTTGGGTGAAAAATCAAGATCACTGCTATGCGAAAAGTAATCGGAATCGGCGAGACCATCCTCGACATCATCTTCCGCGACGAACAGCCCTCGGCCGCCGTGCCCGGAGGCTCGGTGTTCAACGGTCTCGTGTCGCTGGGACGCACGGGCGTCCCCGTGTGCTTCATCAGCGAGACGGGCAACGACCGCGTGGGCCGGCTCATCCTGCGCTTCATGCGAGAGAACCACATACCGACGGACCACGTGAACGTCTTCCCCGACGGCAAATCGCCCGTGTCCCTCGCCTTCCTTGACGAACACAGCGATGCGGAATACATCTTCTACAAAAACTACCCCGCCCAACGGCTGGACGTGGCCTTCCCCGAAGTACAGAAGGACGACGTGGTCGTATTGGGCTCCTACTACGCGCTGAACCCCGTGCTCCGCGAGAAAGTGCTGGAACTCTTAGACAAGGCACGCACGGCAGGCGCCATCGTCTACTACGACCCCAACTTCCGCGCGGCACACAAAGAGGAAGCCATCAAACTGGCGCCCACCATCATCGAAAACCTGGAGTATGCCAGCATCGTGCGCGGCTCGCAAGAAGATTTCTTCTACATGTACGGCCTGCGCGACGCTGACCGCATCTATAAGGAGAAAATCAAATTCTACTGCCCCAACTTCCTCTGCACGAACGGCGGCGGGCAAGTATCCTTGCGCACGAAAAGCATCTGCAAAGATTATCCCGCCACCCCGCTGCAAGCCGTGAGCACCATCGGCGCGGGCGACAACTTCAATGCCGGCATCATCTTCGGCCTGCTGGAGCAAGGCGTCGGCCTCGAAACCCTGAACGAAGCCGGCGAAGCCACCTGGGACGCCATCGTCAGCCGGGGCATGGAGTTCGCCGCCGACGTCTGCCGCAGCTTCAGCAACTCCGTCTCCCCCGAGTTCGCAGCGGCCCACCGCTACGGGGCACGTCCCTAAGGACACTGTCCCGTAGAACCTTTTTTATGCTCTTTAACGGGCATTTAAACGGAAGTGTTTATTTCTTCAAAAGAAACATAAAAGCACCGGGCAAGGCGCACAGCCACAAGCAAAAAAGCTATATATTTGCTCCACCCGGCCGCCTCAGGAAAAGACAGGGCGCCGGACAGTAAATAACAACCCAGACCATGTCTATGCGCAAGAATTTGCTGAACGGACTTTTTATTTCCATCATACTCTCGGCGTGCAGCGGCGCAACGCCCCACATCATCGTAGTGTGCGAAGAAACCAGTGCGGGCAACAGCATCGTAAAATGGGAAACCAAACCTGCCATCGAGGGACAAGTCAAGGTGTATGCCTCCACCGACCCGGCGAACGTGCCGGAAACCAGGCCTGTGGCCACAGCCCCCATCGCCAGCCAATGCGTCACGGTGATGAACAACGACACCGCCAAACGCTATTATTACACGCTGCTGTTCAACGATAAATACCGAATGAAAGTCAGCTCGCGCAACGTCTACGTGCCCGGCACGCAGAACTTCCGCGACCTGGGCGGCTACTCCGTCTACTCCACCCACAAGCGCGTCAAGTGGGGCATGCTCTACCGCTCGGCCCAACTGGACCTCAACCGGGCCGAAACCGCCGAAAAACTGCGCAACATCGGCATACGCACCGTGATAGACCTGCGCGACTCGTCCGAACTGGCCGCCCCGTCCGTCACGGCTCCTTCGCAAGGCATCAGGCGCATCAGCATCCCCATCCACGCGGGAAATGTGGCCGACATCCTGCACGGAATAGACCGGCAACGCATCCAGAGCGACACGGTCTACCGCATCGTGGAACGCATGAACCGCCACATCGTGGCCGAACACGCAGGCCAGTTCCGCCAAGTGTTCGACATCCTGCTGGACCGCCGGAACTATCCCGCCGTCATCCATTGCACCTCGGGCAAGGGACGCACCGGCATCGCCTCGGCACTCGTCCTGGCCGCCCTCGGCGTGGACGAAGAATCTGTCCTGTACGATTACAGCCTGAGCAACCACTACTTCGACATCCCCACCGCTTCCAGCTACGCCTACCACCTGCCGGTTCCCTCGCAAGAAGCCCTCACGACCATCTATTCCGCCCGCGAAGCCTTCCTGAACGCCGCCAAGAATGAAATAGAAGAGAAATATGGCAGCGTGGACAAATACTTGCGGGAAGCCGTCGGGCTAAGCAAGGACGAACTGAAGCGGCTGCAAGATATTCTGCTGGTCAAAGACGAGAAATAGCCCCCGCCCGTGCGGACATTCCGCCAGGAATCCGTATCTTTGCACCCGAAAACAAGTGATACATAAGACTGAATGAAGACATTTGAAGAGCTCGGTGTGTCGCCGGAGATACGCCGCGCCATCGAAGAAATGGGCTACGAGCAGCCCATGCCGGTACAAGAAGAAGTGATTCCTTATCTGCTGGGAGAAAACAA
>CASEKR010000082.1 GCA_949288585.1 uncultured Bacteroides sp.
GTGGAAGTTGTCGGCAATCTGTGCGATTTGTTCTTGTGAAAACTGGATGTATTTCTTCTCGAAAGGTTCTCCCCATTGGCGCAAATCGATGAAAAGCACTTCGTTTTCCCGGTTGCGGTATTTCACCAACTCGCCGTTCTGCTCCACGGTGCGGGCTTTGCGGTTGCCCGCCAATATCCAAAGTGTCACGCTGATGTCGGTAGAATAAAACATGTTGCGCGGAAGAATGACGATGGCTTCCACCAAATGGTTCTTCAACAACTGACGGCGGATATTCAGTTCCGTGCCGTCACCGCTCAACGCACCGTTGGCAAGCAAGAAACCCGCCATGCCGTTGGCAGACAGTTTGGAAACGATGTTCAGAATCCAGCCGTAGTTGGCATTACTCGTAGGAGGCACTTCATATCCCTGCCAACGCGGGTCGCCCGTCAATTCATTTTCCGCACGCCACGACTTCTGGTTGAAAGGAGGATTGGCCATGATGAAATCTGCCTTTAAGTCCTTGTGCTGGTCGTCATGAAACGTATCGGCGGCACGTTCGCCCAAGTTGCAGGCAATGCCCCGGATGGCAAGATTCATCTTTGCCAACTTGTAAGTGGTGTTGGTATATTCCTGTCCATAAACGGAAATGTCTCTTTCCGGTTGCCATGGTGCGCCTCAATGAACTTCATACTTTGCACGAACATGCCGCCCGAACCGCAACAAGGGTCATATATCTTACCCCGATAGGGCTGTATCATCTCAGCAATGAGGTTGACAATCGTCTTGGGTGTGTAATATTCACCCTTGCCCTTGCCTTCGGCTATGGCAAACTTACCCAAGAAGTATTCATATACACGTCCTATCAAGTCGTGCTCCTTGTCTTTTTGCGTATCTATTTTGCCTATCACATCCAACAAACTGGCCAATTTGGTACGATCAAGCCCCAACCCCGAATAATAATTGCTGGGCAAAGCTCCTTTCAGCGAGGGGTTATCCTTTTCCACCTGCGTCAAAGCCGTATCTATCTTGATGGCAATATCGTTCTGCTTGGCATTCTCCATCAGGTAGTCCCAACGGCTGATTTCATTCAGATAGAAGACGTTCTTGGCATTATAGAACACCGGCTGGTCTACAAACACTTCCTGATGGTCGGCTATCAGTTCATTGCGGCGTTCCAAGAAGCGATCATAAGCGTATTTCAAGAATATCAAGCTCAAAACTACATGCTTGTATTCCGAAGGTTCAACCGACCCACGCAACTTGTTGGCAGATTCCCAAAGGGTTTCTTCTATGCTCTTTTCTTTCTGTTGTTTCTTTGCCATAGCTATATTCTTCTTATTCCGTTGTTAATCAATCTTGTTGCGCTCTGATTCAATAAGATGGAGCCATACTTTCACCAACATTTCCAACAAATAATGGTTTGCACAGGTTTGCTCCTATTCTTTTCAAGATGAAAGTATGCGGCAACAGATTGACAATAATTGCAAATGTAGTGATTAAAGACGAAAACGGATGAAGACTTGGGTACAAATTCTCCGCACGACCTGTTTTTGCACCGTTCTCATTATTAGGAAGGTTCGTATGGTATGTTTTATATGCTTGCCATTCATACCCGGTATCCAAACACCTTTTACCAACAATCGTTTGCCCAAGCATGACCCTAAAAAGAGAGGAATTCAGTCTTCCCCCACTTCCTGTTCCGTAACCGAATAGCTGACTTGCAACGCCCCGGCTTTCCGCAACGCCTCCTTGACATCCGCCACCAGACCCACGGGCGCATCCCCGTCCACCTTCAGGCTTACGCGCAGGCTGCCCCGGTTTTCGGGTGCCAGGCGCTCCCGTTCCTCCTCGATGAAGGCCGGGATGTCGTCCACGGTAGCCAGTCGGTCGCCCAGCTGGATACAGAAGCCACCGGCGACAGAGGGGGCATCCGGAGCGGAAACGCGCCCCACGTAGATGGATACGACGGCCGACTTCTTCTCCAACCGCTCCACCCGGGTGGCCTCGGGCACTTCCACCTCGACCTTCAGGGGTGTCTCGCGCATGGTCGTCACAATCATGAAGAAGAAGAGCAAAGTGAATATCAAGTCGGGCAAGGAAGCCGTGTTCAGTGTCGGCACACCCCGCCTGCGTTCCCGTCCGAAGCGCGTACTCATTCCCCACCTCCTTCCTCGCCGTAGGTTTTCTCGGAAATCCGTTGCGGGAAGACCTCACGCACGGCCTGCCGGCGAGCCTCAGTCAGATCCTCATAGTCCTGCCCCCAGCGACTGCGCGAGAGGCCGTTGCGCAGCCTGTGGTAAGCATCGGCCAGCGCATCCTGCAGCGCGACATAAGCCTTATAGGTCGCCTTCCGGTGGCAAGAGAGCACGATGGCATGTTTCCGTGTCACCTCCACCGTGCCCAGTCCGGGCACCTCCGTCGCCACCCGTTCGGGCAAATCCTCGCGGTTCTCCGGGTTCCCGACGAACTCTTCCACCATCCCGCGCAATTCGTCCGCAGAGACTTCCCGCCCGCCGCACCACAGGCGGTCGTCGGCATCCAGGTCGATAGACAGCACGTTGCGTTCGTGCAGCGCCAACGTCTCCTGCCGCAAGGAGTCGGCCGCCCACACCGGCAGCCGGCGGGGCAAGCCCTTGTCCGTGTCCATCGAAGTGGTCATCAAGAAGAATATAAGCAGCAGGAAGGCAATGTCCGCCGTCGAACTCGAGTTGATTTCAGGCACCTGCCGTTTGAATCTCCGGTTGCTAAACATCGTCACCCCCTCCTTTCCTTACTTGAACCGCCGGGCAATGCCAAAAACGACAATCAACACAATGGCCAGCCCCATCAGGGCATAGATGGCATAGAGGAACATGTCGGCGGCCTTCAGCCAAAAGGGCACGTTCTCCCCGCCCGCATAGCCGGGGATTTCCAGCGGGCGGCCGCTGCCCATGCACCACGACAAAGCCAGCACGACCACCACCAGCGCAACCCCCAACAGGGAGCGCAAGGCCGAACGGGGGGAGACCCTGCAACGTGCCACGAACTTGGCCAACACCCCTGCCAGGGACACCAAGAGCGCCAGGCCGAACAAAACGTATGCCCACACCATCAGCCCGTCCGTCCCCCTCGGCTCGGACAACGACGCATCCGCCACCACGCGCTGCCCCTCGGGCACCTCGCCCCCGGCGAAAAACCAGACGGACACGCCCAGCGTCGCGCCCAACAACAGCCACAGCACCAGACCCGAAACCGCCTGTATCCGCAACCGCCCGGAAGAATCAGCCCTACCCCTGCGTCCCATAGCGCAACTCATGCTTGATGACCATATCCAGCAACGACACCGAGGCATCCTCCATGTCCGTCGTCAACGCCTCAATCTTCGACAAGATATAGTTGTAGAAAACTTGCAGAATCAGCGCGACAATCAAGCCGAAGATGGTCGTAATCAGCGCCACCTTCATGCCCCCGGCCACCACGGGTGCGGAAATCTCGCCCACCTGCTGGATGTTGTCGAACGCCTGCACCATGCCGATGACCGTGCCCAGGAAGCCCAACGACGGGGCGATGGCGATGAACAGCGAAATCCACGAGCAACCCTTCTCCAGATAGCCCGACTGCACACCCCCGTAGGCCACGACCGACTTCTCCACCACGTCCACGCCCTGGCCCATCCGCATCAGCCCCTGGTAGAAGATAGACGCCACGGGGCCGCGCGTCTTGCGCGCCAAAGCCTTGGCCGCCTCCACGTCCCCCCGCTCCAGTTCCGCCTCAACCCCGGCCACGAACTTCTTCGTGTTGATTTCCGAGAGGCTCAGGTAGATGATGCGCTCAATGCAGAACGCTAGCCCGATAACGAAAGCGATGGCAATCCAACTCATGAAGAAAGCCGAGCCTTCGATGAACTTCACCTTCAGCACCTGGTGTATGCCCCCCGCCTCCTGTGCGCAGAGGCAGAGCGCGGGCGCGCAGGCCAACACGAGCGCCAGGGCGACAATTGCAAATATCCTTCTCATTCCGAATCTTCTCCTATTAAAATCACAGGGCAAAGATAGCGTTTTTTCCACCAACGACAAGAGATATACCCCATCTTCTTCACCTCCCCTTCAAAAACGCTTCTCCTTCGCTTTTAGTCCTATATTGATCCTATAAAGTCCTATCGCATCTCCGCAGAGGGCTTCCAGGGGCGGAGAAAGGGAGGGGAGGCATCTGCGAGGGACTACGCTCTTGCAGATATGTCAAGAAGAAGCGTCCTCCTACAACAAACGGCCCATGAAACAGAAACATGATAACATCATCATTTAAGCTCCGATAAGAGATAGCCCCCTATAAGAAAAAAGGACTGAAGCCTTAGCTCCAGTCCTTTTACATTGAGAATTATAAAACAAATACTTTATCAGAAGAAAAGATAACGCATGTCTTTCACGTCAGCCTTCAGATACAAATCGTTGATGAACTGCATGGCCATGCGGGCGTGCATGGAAGCTTGCGTCTCCTGCTCCGTCTTTTCGTTGAACTCCTCGTTCAACTTCTCTTCGGCATAGGGTTGCAGTACGAACACGCCACCATTACCCTTGATGGGTTGGCTCAGTTGGTTCTGCTCGGCCACGGAAGCATAGGCACTGACCAACGGTTCGCTGCTGCGCAGGGCTGCCACATAGGCGGGAGCACCGAAACTTACGTGCTTCACAGAATCGCTCACAGCATCTTTCAATCCCTTATATTGGTCGAACGAATAAGCGCCTGCCGCCTGCATGTCGGCCATGATCTTCTCGGCCTTCTTGTCGCGCAACAACTCGAAACGCAACTGGTTCTGAACCAGCGATAAGGGACGGTAGCCTTCAGGCACGATGCCAGAAAGCCCCACCATCAGCATGTGATCGTTATCGCCACATTCGAACAAGCCGGAAACTTCACCGGGCTTCGCGTTAAAGGCCCATCTCAAAGCTTCCTTCGTGTCACGGATGCTGCCGATACCGTGCTCAGAACTACGCAGGTCATTCCGCTCCAACAGCCTGTAACCGGCATCTTCGGCATTGGCCACCATCTTCTCCAACGTATTGTTGGCAGCGATGAATTGACTGAAATCATTATATGCCTTACTGTATGTTTCTTTGCTAAATTCAACCACACGCTTCACGACGGCCACTTTGTATTTCTCTTTCATGGCCTTCTTGTCCGTCACCTGCAAGATAACGTTGGCTTGTCCCAAAGCCAGATTCTTCAGTTCATTCTTATTGCCAGTCGTGATAGCCTCAATATACTTCAGATTATCGCCATCAATCTGTGCGCCTTCATAATTATAAGAAGAAATCCACGTCGGTTCTCCCGTCTGTCCATACTTCTGGGCAACTTCCGCAAAATCGGCACCACCCTTGAGAGCACCATAGATGCTGTCAGCCAAGGCTTTGGTCCGGGCAGGATTTTCAGCCACCACCTGTATCTGGCGGAACTGTACGGAGTCGGGCATAGAAGCCACGCCCAGTTTTTTGAATGAGTTCAACGTATTATCGGTCGCATTGTAATAAGGTCCGAAAACATCACCCGTAGACACCGAATCCAAACGGGCAACCACATCGCCCGGCAAAGAGCGGGTGGTATAGAACAGGTCGACATAAGGCACATCCGAACCCGTAGAACGCACGAAGGTCGCATAATCAGTCAAGCTACCAGCTAGTTGAGCCGTATATTCTTCCATCTCTTGCTGCAAGGCGGCCTTGTCCTCATCGCTGGCCGTTACCTGCACATCAATGAAGCGGATGTTGCGCGTCTCCACATATTGTCTGAACTGTTCCTTTTTCTTGTCATAAGCAGCACGCAATTCGTCTTCGGAAACCGTCACCGTAGAGTCGGAAACAGATGTATAAGGAATAGCTGCCAGCAACAAATCAGACTGAGCCACACGGGCATCGAAAGCATTCTGAGCCTCCACAGGGTTTGAAATCAAGGCATTGCCAATCAGAGCCATGTATTTCTCACGTAAGCGGGTCTGCACCAGCGTTTTCTCGATAAACTGCCAGTAGGTGTACATCTTCTGGTAATATTCCGCATATTCGGCGGGCATTTGAGCCTGGCTCATTTGAGCGTAATCAGCCAGGAACTTGTTCAACATGTCCTTATCGAACAAACCTGTCTGCGGATTGCGGAACGGAGTGTTCTGTAGCAGACGGTGCGTGCCTGTATTGATGATAGACAGGAGTTCGGCATCAGAAACCTCCAGCCCCATCTTCTCGGCCTCGGCCTCTACCAACTTATTCTCCACGCAGGTCTGCCAAACTTCGTCTTGAAGTCGGCTGACTTCTTCTTCCGTCAAAGAATTTACATTTCTTGCAATTTTTACAACTTCCGTATATTCTTCAACCATCGTTTGATAATCCTGGGCAGAAATAGACTCCCCATTCACTTCTCCGACATCTTGCGATTGGTGAGGACGCATCACTTGCCAGGCATCGCCTGCGATGAAAGCAAACAACGCCAAACCAACCACAATCACCACTAACGGTCCTTTGGACCTGATCTTCTGTAATGTTGCCATTTTTACGTTAAAACAATTATATTATTTATTACTTATTTCTCTTTTTCCATTTTAGCGCACGAAGATACGAAAAATGCCAATAAGCATCTACTTATTTGCCAAAAAATTACGCTGAAAAAGATTCATTCAGCCACTTTCAAGCGTACCAGTTCTATTTTCGTAGCCGTCTGACGCAATATTTTGAACTGGAAATTACCGATAGTAACCACCTCATGCAACTTCGGGAAGTTCTGGTAACAACTTAATATCAACCCGCCAACTGTCTGATAGTCATCAGATTCAGGCAATTCCAAATCAAACATTTCATTGACTTTCTCTATCTCCAGACGGGCAGAGAGCACGTATTCATGTTCGCCCACTTGCTTACAGACATAAGTTGTATTGTCATGTTCGTCCTCTATGTCACCAAAAATCTCTTCCACCAAATCTTCCAACGAAACAATGCCCGAAGTCCCCCCAAATTCATCGACCACCACGGCAATCGTCTTTTTCTGTTGCATAAAAAGTTTCATCAACTTATGCGCCGACATCGTCTCTGGCACAATGGGAACAGGCTTCACGCTGTTGCGCCAGTCCGAAGGATTGCGAAACATCTCCGATGAATGAATATAACCTATCACATTATCTATATTCCCGTCATAGACTATAATCTTCGACAAGCCAGACTCCACAAACATCTTTTTCAGTTCCTCCAGCGAGGTGGACACATCGACAGCCACCACTTCCGTACGAGGAACGATGCAATCACGGATTCGGATATTCGAAAAATCCAAAGCGTTCTGGAAGATCCGCACGTCATCATCCAACTCATCATCGTCTGCCACATTCTCCAAACTTTTCTGCACATATTGGTCTAAATCCACCTTGCCAATGGCTTTTTTGGAATCTTCCTTGTCGATTTTCACCCCTGCCAACCAAAGCAACAAACGTGCACAACCGACCAAAAACTTAGCCACCGGACATAAAATTCCATAACACAGTAAGATGGGAAAAGCCAGAAAACGTATCACAGCATCCGGATTTATCTTGAACAAGCTTCTTGGCAGGAGTTCAGCCACAACAAAGACAACTATCCACGCGACAATCACCTGCACCAGCAACATTAAGAAAGGATAAGGCAGCGGCAGCATCAACTGTTCCAGCAAGACGGCCGCCAAAATGCCGCAAACGACCAAGGAAATATAACTCCCCACCAGCATGGAGGAGCGGAAACTGGCCATGTGGCGCGAAAAGAAAGAAAGCGCCCAAGAGTTCCAACGCGATTCCTTTGCCAATTCAAGGCGCACTTTGCCCATAGACGAAAATGCAGTCTCCACACCGGAAAAGAATATGGAACATACCACTGCTATCAACAAAAATCCCCACGTATCCATCTATCCCTGTTGCAAAGTATCCGACTGCAAACTATCTGGAGCAGCCGTTGCCGTATCGTCGACATAGAAAATGCCTTCCGGCTTGTGAATAGTATAGACTGTCATTTGCTGGTTCGACTCAAAGCCCCGCCCGATAATTATCCGGTCGGGTTGCTCGATGCGTATGCGTTGGTCCGAATAGACCCGCTGCTTTTTCTGGTCCCAATACAGCAGGTCCGTATCAAATTTCTCGCCTTTCAGATTCTGGATATGCACGTTGCTGACCAGCTTCCACAGTTCTTCTTTATTGAAGAAATAGGCCGTATCGGCCTCAATGCTGGCCTCCACCTGAAACAAAGTGTCAAACTTCTCCAGATAAACGCCCCGTTCAAAAGCCCAATGAGGAGGATTCTTCCGGTCGAACACTTTCCATTCCTCCGTATTGATGCGATAACGTATCATGCCGGAATCCGAAATCAGCGTCGTCACTCCCCGGGTATCCATCACGGGCAAAGAATCGCGTTCGGTAATGGCTTCCCCCATGGCCTTTTGCTTCCCCGAACAAGAAAAGCATGAAAGGAGTGTCCCCCCTATCATGCTCCATACCAAAGCCCTGCACAGCTTATATAACTTTGCCGACACCCGTTCCACTACTTAATCAACCTTACGTTTAAAGAACCAGCGTTCGTTAAAGGTGATGCCAATGCATATCCTCAACGTGTTTTCATCCAAGAATGCTGCTTTCTCGCCTTGGGTGCGCACATATTGAGCCGACACGCTCACCTGCGAACGGGTTCTGGGTATAGGCAGCCCGAAACCGGCGCTCACACCATATTCCTTGGCGGCACGCACACCATCTATTTTATAATAAGGAAGAGAATAGTATGCGCCTACACGATATTTGATGCGGGCCAGATAATTGCGTCCTATCGGGTTCGGCACCATCTCCGCGCCCAACGAGTAGCGACTCCGTTTGCAGAAAACATTCTTCTCACCCATGTATGCGACATCGTCCCAATTTTGCATCATAACATCGGCAGCCACCGTCAAGCGTTGGTCGTAGACATAAGCCAATCCCCCGCCCCACGTCGTGGGAATGCCGAAATTACCCTTCAATTCTGTTTGGTTCAACGACGCATTAGCGTCTGTACCAGTCTGGCGATATTCCATGGCCTCACTTTTCAGATTATGCCCTGGAGAGTACACCAATCCCAATGTCAGCGCATGTTTCTTGCCCAAATTCTGTGTGTATTGAAGGCCGAAATCCAATTTATAACTCTTCACATCAACTTCCCGGCTGATAATGGTAGAAAAAATATCGCTGTCATAAGGGAAACTCAACGTATTGCTACGCGTCACGTCTCCCCACAGATAAGATACATTCGCACCTACCGACAAGTTCTTAAGGAGCTTGAATCCGGCGCCGATATACAACTGGTGCAAGCCTCCCGTGCCACTATACTGCACAGTACTGGAAGCAGCTTCCGAGTCCGGATTCTCACGGAACTCGCCAATGTTATATCCGATATTCGCGACAGGAAGCAACCCTACGCTGATGCCGGCCCATTTGGCCGCCCGGAACTGCATCGTGATGTAATCAAAACTTGAATTCTTCGCATTCTGCTTCAGCGTGCCGTTGCTGAAATTCGTATTCTGCAAGGAAATCCCCCCGTCGAAGATAAAAGTCAATGAATCCACCGCCGTATATGAAGCCGGATTGGCGAAGTTGACCAAAGATTTGTCCCGCAAAGCGTATGCGACGCCCCCCATTGCCTTGCTATTGGCAGACCCCGGGTCAGTCAACTGCCCGTACCCATAACGCGTATAAGGCGAATTTGTATTGTTCTGAGCAAACGCCACTCCTGACACCATCGTGAGCAAAAATGCCCAAAACATGTATCTAAATTTCATCATTCTTGTCCTATATCTATTTAAAATCCTATCCAAATGTAGAAAACTGCCTGCAAAGATGAGATTTTTTACGCTTGTATCAAAAGAAAAAAACTCCGCAACCGTTAAAAAACACAAAACTTCAATTTATTTAGAGCCTATTTAAACTTCCATTTTACCTGCCGCCCTGAGCGTTGTTCTCCCCGATAACGGGAGAAAACAACGCTTAACATGAAAAGGAAGTAATTCTTAACCCGTTGGCGGAATTAGATTGATAAAAGTTTTATGTATAAAAAGTTGTGCATATTATTGATATTTAGCAAATTAAAGGTGACTAAACTTTTAATGG
>CASEKR010000083.1 GCA_949288585.1 uncultured Bacteroides sp.
CGCGGACGATGACGAAGTGCCCGGCCTTGCGCGACCGGGCGATGAGCGGTGCTTCAACCACGAGCTTGAAGACCTTCTCGGAGAAATGTTCTTTGTGGAGAATCTTGTTCATATCAGTTAGTTGTAATTACGTGCTTGGGAGAATCCTTATCTTATCCAATTTTCCAGTCTCAGTCCTGTTATTCGTTGAAAGTGCTTGGTGTTGTCCGTCACTAAGACCAGGTTGTGAGTCAGTGCCGTGGCGGCTATCATCAGGTCAAAATCATCTATGGGTGTGCCGGCCGCACGAAGTCGGGTCTTAAGGATGGCGTATTCTTCAGCCGAGTCCAGCAAAGGGATGATGGGGAAGTGTTCCGTAAGCAGCCTTACCTTGGGTACCTCGCGGGATTCATGTTGGGAATGGTAAGCCCCGAACATCAGTTCGTAGACGGTGATGACGGACAGGCTGCAGTTGCCTTCCCCCGCTTCTATCAGCCGGGTAGCCACATTTCGATTGCCTCCGCGCAGCAGGGCAATGCATATATTGGTGTCGAGCAGGTATTTATTCCTTTTCATTGTTGCAGAGAGGAGTGATGTGGCGGGTCATTCCGAATTGCCGTGCCTGGCGGATGTCGGTGGCTATTTCTTCGGGAGTGCGGGGATCGTCAGACCATGACCCGCAAAGGTCATTGATGACTTCGGCATAGCTTTGTTTTGCCTCGGCGGCCTGTTCGTGCCGGGCGTCTTCCACCAGCCGTTCGGCCAGCCACTCCTTGTTGTCCGGGCTGAGCGAGAGGGAGCGGATGAAGGACAGTAGTCCGTCTAATGAAATGGTTGCGTTCATAATCCTATTCTTAATTGATTCTTGGAGCCTGTTTAAATCTTCATTTTCTCTGTCATTCTGAGCGGAGCGAAGCGGAGTCGAAGAATCTCCTGCCTCCTGTACCGCTTTCGGGAGATTCTTCATGCCCCCTCCTTGCTCCCCCATTATCGGGGGAGAGCAACGTTCAGAATGACAGAGAAACAGCTATTTCTTAACAGGCTCTTACTCACCCCGCAAAAATACAAAAAAAAAGGCGGACGCCCGTCCCCGCGTCCGCCTTTTCTTGAGTTTTTTTAAGTCGATTAGCCGAAGGTGCCTTGGCCGCTGTCGTCGCCGTCTTCGCCCGTGCCGGGAGTCCCGGCCGAGGTGCCCGTGCCGTCGAGGTCGGAGACGGACTTGATGTTGGTCCACACCAGGTCGTCGCTGATGAGGGCGCGCGTGATGGTATTGCCTTTGCGGCTGCTTTCGGGCACGAAGCGCACGCGTGTGCCGGTGATTTGGTTGGCGTTCACCTTCTCCTCAGCATCCACACCTTGGCCGTTGGACACGCAGGTGTAGTAAAAGGTGCCCAGCCCGTCCACATGTACCGAGCGGCCCGCGTTCATCAGGTCGCCCATCACAATGCCCAGGGCCTCGATGGCCGCCTTGGCATCGGGGATGCTGACGGTGGACATGCGGGCGATGTGCTTGCACAGTTCGTCCATCTCTACAGGCGCCCCCACGGTGATGGCCTGCGGGTGCCACTTCTTCGACAATTTCTTGTAAATAGCTTTGAATATCGGCATAATGATAAAAGATTAAGTTATACATGCCCTGCAAGCCCTCCTGGAGGGGCGTTGACACTTAGCACAAGTGTCAGCGACACTTAGCACAGGTGTCGGGGACACTTAGCACAAGTGTCGGTGACACTTCTTATAGGTGTCGGCCACCTTGCCTAAGCTCGTCGCCCCCGCCCAAGGGGATGTCAGGAATTATTCATTATTCTCATTATTCATTCGGTACCAAGGTGGGGAGGCTGCCCCCGTCGGTCGTCCATTGCCAGCCGAAGCCTGCGGGGAGGGCGGCGTTCATGGCGTCGCAGGCGGACTGCCAGGTGACGGTGGTGTCATCTACCTTGTAGACATCGGCTGTGCCATAGTTCAAACCGACACCTGCGGCGGCATCTCCACTCCAGTAACAGGCAGTAATGGAAGTATAAAACTCATTATTACCCGCTATCGCTCCTATATTGAAACCTGAGGCTCCGGTAAGAAGTGGTTCTGCCGCATAGCAGGAGTATAGATTTGAGTTTCTAGCGCTGTTATATCCTACTATTCCTCCTACATCTCCGTATCCGTATCCTGCATTGTCAATTCCAGAAACCTTGACCGAAGAAGAGGAACATGCCCGCGCCATGCCCGAAGCGCTTCCGGCAATAGCTCCTGTACCATTTCCCCCCGTGATAGAGCCGCCCGACACATGGCAGTTCTCCATCGTGCTATTAATCTGAAGAACACCTACAATCCCTCCGGCATAGTTGTTGCCGGAAATCTGCGGGTTCTCCAGCGTCAGGTTCTTGACGGTTCCGCCTCGAATCCCGCCAAATAGTCCGACACTGTACGCCTGACTTGTAATGCTCAGGTTGCGGATGGTGTGTCCCGCGCCGTCGAAGGTGCCGGTATAGGCCGGGGAATTGCTGTGGCTGCCGTCTCCTATCGGCGTCCATGTCTGCCCGCTCATGTCGATGTCGTCGGCCAGGGTGCAGCCCAGCGAGAGATCTTTCTGCGCTTCGGCAGCCCATGCCAGCAGGCCGGCGGCGGTATAGACGATGTAGGAGCCGTCGTCGGCCACGGTAAAGTCGGTGACTGGCTCGGCCACGCCCGCAATCTCGGCGCCCTTGTCCCAGTTGGAGACGGCGGCGTTGCTCCCGCTGAGGCCGGTCTTGTTGACGGTGATGGTGTAGGTGTATTGGTAGCCCGCTTGCAGGTTGATGGCCTTTTGGGGCTTGTAGGAGTAAGTGGTGCCGTTGGCGAGGGAGATTCGGATGAAAGGCTCGCCGGCCGCGATGGTCTGCGGGGGCAGCAGGGCGATGCTGTTCTGGTAGGGGGTGACGGTGTTGCCGTCGGCCTCGTTGCCGGTAGTGACGCCTATGAGGGCGATGGTGGCTCCCGCCAGTTCTTCGGCCGTCATGTCGTCACCTGCCACGAGGGGATTGACCACCACCTTGGCCGTGCGGTGGGTGAAGGTCAGGGCCGTGCTGCCGCCGAAGGTTATCGTGTTGGTTGCGCTGATGTAGTCGCTCTTGTGGTAGTTGGCTTCGCTACTTTGGTTGGCCTGCACCACCACGGCGGGCATGTCCGTGCTGCCGTCGGTGTAGGGCCACCAGGCGGAGACTTGGATGGGGGCGGTGTTTTGCCAGTAGAAGGGGTCGTCGGAGGTGAGGGTGGCGGTCTGGTAGTCGCCGGAGGGGTTGACGGTGTAGGGCTTCATCTCGTCGCCCACCTTTACGGCCACGGTCTGTACGCCCTCCCAGTTGTTGTCCGTCGTGGCCTTGGTCTCCACGCTGAGGGCGATGCCTGCGGCGGTGAAGGTCATGGGGTACTCCCCGTCGGGCAGGGGTTGTGCTCCGTTGTCGTCCTGCGTGCAGGCGATGGAGAGCAGGGCGAGGAGGGGTAGTAAGTTAAACTTTCTTAAATGGGGGGGGTGAATCTGCCCCTTGCGGTTGGTTGTTGTTTCATATTGTTATGTGTTTAATGGTTTCATGCGGGTTATTTCAAGCCGTTTCTCAGCAGCAGGGCTTCTATCTCGGCGGAGGAGATGCTTTCCCGTTCGGCTTTGTCGTAGATGTACAGCAGGTTGACTTCGGTTTCGTCTACCGACACAATGACCGTGAAAGAGATGACCCTTGCGCCGCCGCTCTTGCCACGGCCTTTGGAAGTGATGCGCATGCGTATCTTGCGCAAGCCGCCTCCCAGGTCGGTGCCGATGGCGGGGTTGGCATACAAGTCTTCGAGCAATCGGGCATAATCGTCGGCAAAAGAAGCATAGTGTTTATTAAGCCGCTTCGCCGCCCGGCTGAAGGTTGGCAATGGTTTGATTTTAATGTTCACTTCTCAATTCCTCCAATAAGTCTTCAGCGGATTTCAGTTTCAGTTTGCCTTCTCTTGCCAGTTTCAATTCTTTCAGCCCGTCATCAATGCCTGCCAGGATTTCTTCCTTGCTGATGTACTCGGTTTCTCCCTCCTGTTGCGCGTCGGCGTCGTCCAACAGCTTGCCCGCCAGCCAGCGTTCGTTGTCGCTGCCCAGCGAAAGCGATTTCAGGAAGGTGTAAAGGGCGTCCATGGAAATGGTTGCGTTCATAATCGTTTCCTCCTATGTTGATTCGACTTTGCAAAGATAGACGAAAGGCAGGAACTTTGCAAGCCTTTCAGTGGTAAATAGCTACGAGCTACGAGCTACAAGCTACGAGCTACAAGTGACGAGAGACAGGCTATGTGGTACCCAGCAAGGACTTGTAGCTCGTAGCTCGTAGCTTGTAGCTCGTAACCCGTAGCTGCTCAATCAATCATCTCGAACCCGCAGTAGGGCACTAAGGCCTTGGGGATGCGGATGCCTTCGGGCGTCTGGTTGTTCTCCAGCAGGGCGGCCACTATCCTTGGCAGGGCGAGGGCCGAGCCGTTCAGCGTGTGGCACAGTTCTATCTTCTTGTCGGCATTGCGGTAGCGGCAGTGCAGGCGGTTGGCCTGGTAGGTGTCGAAGTTGGAGACGGAGCTAACCTCCAGCCAACGCTTCTGTGCTTCGCTGTACACCTCGAAGTCGTAGCAGATGGCGGCGGTGAAGCTGATGTCGCCGCCGCAGAGGCGCAGGATGCGGTAGGGCAGTTCGAGCTTCTGGAGCAGGCCCTCCACGTGGTCAAGCATCTCCTGGTGGCTCTGGCGGCTGTGTTCGGGCTTGTCGATGCGGACGAGCTCTACTTTGCTGAACTCGTGCAGGCGGTTCAGGCCGCGCACGTCCTTGCCGTAGCTGCCGGCCTCGCGGCGGAAGCATTCGGTGTAGGCGCAGTTCTTGATGGGGAGGTCTTTCTCGTCGAGGATGACGTCGCGGTAGATGTTCGTCACGGGCACCTCGGCGGTGGGGATGAGGTAGAGGTCGTCCACCTCGCAGTGGTACATCTGGCCTTCCTTGTCGGGCAACTGGCCGGTGCCGTAGCCCGAGGCGGCGTTGACCACCGTGGGGGGCATCACTTCCAGGTAGCCGGAGGCGCGTGCCTCGTCGAGGAAGAAGTTAATCAACGCGCGTTGCAACCTTGCACCCTTGCCTTTGTAGACGGGGAAGCCCGCGCCGGTGATCTTCACGCCCAGGTCGAAGTCGATGATGTCATACTTCTTGGCCAGTTCCCAGTGGGGCAGGGCGTCTTTGGGCAGGGGCGTTTCCATGCCGCCCATCTTGACGACGAGGTTATCCTCGGCGCCGTTGCCTTCGGGCACTTCGTCGTAGGGGACGTTGGGGATGGTGTAGAGCAGTTGTTGCAGTTCCTTCGCGGCCTGGTCCATCTCGGCCTGGAGGGTCTTGTTGGTCTCTTTGAGTTGTGCAACCCTTGCCTTGGCGGTTTCTGCCTCGTCTTTCTTGCCTTCCTTCATCAGTTGGCCGATGGTCTTGGAGGTGGCGTTCACCTCGGCCAGGTTATTGTCCAGCACGGCCTGGGTGGACTTGCGTTTGTTGTTCAGGGCCAGGACTTGTCCGATGGTCTCCTGGGCGTTCTTGAAGTGTTTCTTCTCCAACCCGCGCACGACGGCGTCGGTGTTGTCGGTGATTTGTTTGATGGTAAGCATGGTGTTATACCTATTATTTAATGTTATATTGTTTCGTCCTATGTATTTCGCGGGGCAAAGATACGGAAAAAACAAATACGTGGAGGCGTTCCGGGGCAGCGGCTTTTCGGGAAAACCGATTTTCTTGTTTTTCAGCCTTTTGCCTACCACGCGCGGCGGCCTTGTCCCGGGTGCGTCAAACGGAAGTCCCGAGTGCACTCGGCGTTTGTCCCGGGTGCGGCGGGAGCAAGCCGCCTCCGCCGGGCAAAAAAAGAGGGCATGCCAGGCTTGGCATACCCTCTTTCTGTGTGTACCCTGGGCGGGTCAGTCGTCGTGGCCCAGCGAGTCGGCATAGTCCATCTCGCCTTGCACGATGAAGAGCAGTTCTTCCGGCTCGTATTCGCCCATTCCGTCCTTCCGGGCTTCCTTGAGCATGTAGTCGACGACTTTCTCCAGGTCTATCTCTATGCAGCCGTCTGCGTCGGGTTGTGCGTCGAGAACGCCACTCTGGGCATAGTACTCGTCTATCAGGTCGAGGAAGTAGTAGTACTCGTCGTCCGAGAACTTTTCTTTGAGTTCTTGCGGCAGGTAGTTCTTGATGTACTCGATGGTCTTTTCGTCGTCGAGGTCGTCTTGCAGGAAGTCGTCTTCTTGTCTCATAGTCGTAATTGTTTAATTAGGTTTCGGATGGTGGTGCTGCCCGGTCTCTTTAGAGCAGGGCGTCCAGCTTGCCGGCATAGACTGCCTTGGGCGCCGAGCCGATTTGTTTGTCCACCAGCTGTCCGTTCTTGAAGAAGAGGACGGCGGGGATGTTGCGGATGCCATACTCCATGGCCAGGTCGTTGCTCTCTTCGACGTCGCACTTGCCTATGACGGCGCGGCCTTCGTATTCCGTGGCCAGTTCGTCGATGATGGGGCTTACCATGCGGCACGGTCCGCACCAGGTTGCCCAGAAGTCGATGACTACAGGCTTGTCGCCTGCCAGCAGTTCTTTGTAGTTGTTTTCCGTAATGTTCAAAGCCATATCTTTTAATTATTAAAGGTTGATGATTCTTGATGTTAATCTTTCGCCGCAAAGATACTAATTAATCCGGAACTTGAGTTCGGGGTGGCCTTTTAAGTAAGAAATCAGTTCACGCCCCACGCTCAGCTTGACCGGCCTCGACACGAGGTCGACGGCCATGCGCGTGTCTTTGTCTGCCACCTTGAAGCACAGTTGCGTTTGTCCCGGATGCTCCTTGGTCAGTTTGGCCAGTTCGGCGATAAGCCCCGGGTTCAGGATGCTGAGTGGGATGAATATCGTGATTTTCTCTACCAGCCTGTCCTTCACCTCGGGCAGCAGTTCGATGGAAGTTATCTTCACCTCCAGTTCGTTCTGCTTCCATTGCTTCGGCTGGCAGCGCGCCTTGATGAAGAGGAAGGTGCCTTCGGCCAGGTAGCCTTGCCAGGTGACCCAGTCGTTGCCGAAGAACGGCAGTTCGGCCGAGCCGGAGTAGTCTTCTATCTTGGCGATGCCGTAGGGATTGCCGGTCTTGCCGAAGCCACGGCGCACGGCGGTGACGATGCCGCCCATGGTGATTTCGCGGCCCACGAGGGCTTCCTTGTTCTCCAGTTCCTTCATGCGCGTGTTGCAGACGTTCTCCAGGATAACGGAAAATTCGTCCAGCGGGTGGGCGGAGAGGTAGATGCCCACCAGTTCGCGCTCCTTGTTCAGGCGCTCCAGGTCGCTCCACCGCTCGGCGGGCAGTATTTCGGGCGTAGCCACTTCCACCATGTTCTCCCCGCCGAACAGCGAGTTCACGGCCATGGCCTTGTCCGTCTGGTAGCGGTTGCCGTAGCGCACCAGCGTCTCCAGGAACGTTTCGCCTTTCGAATTGACGGCGAAGTATTGCTCGCGCGTCAGTTCCGGGAAGCTGTCCAAGCCTCCGGCCAGGGCCAGGCATTCGATGTTCTTCTTGTTGCAGGCGTTCAGGTTGACCCTCTGCACGAAGTCGAAGATGCCCCGGAAGGGACCGTTCTTCTGCCGTTCTTCGATGATGCTCAGCACGGCGCCCTCGCCCACGCCCTTCACGGCGCCCAGCCCGAAGCGGATGTTGCCCTCGGCATTGACGGTGAACTTCAGGTTACTTTCGTTCACGTCCGGCCCCATCACCTTCATGCCCATCGCCTTGCACTCGTCCATGAACTTCGTGATGTCCGTGATGTTGTCCTTGCTTCGGCTCATCACGGCCGCCATATACTCTGCGGGATAGTTGGCCTTGAGGTAGGCCGTCTGGTAGGCCACCCACGAGTAGCACGTGGCGTGCGATTTGTTGAAGGCGTACGAAGCAAACTTTTCCCAGTCCGCCCAGATTTTCTCCAATACCTTCGGGTCGTGTCCGTTCTTCTTGCCGCCTTCGATGAACTTGGGCTTCATGTGGTCCAGCTTGTCGCGCAGCTTCTTGCCCATCGCCTTTCGGAGGGCGTCCGACTCGCCTCGGGTGAAGTTGGCCAGCAGGCGCGACAACAGCATGACCTGCTCCTGGTAGACGGTGATGCCGTACGTGTCCTTCAGGTACTTCTCCATGATAGGGATGTCATACTCGATGGGCTTCCGGCCCCATTTGCGGTCGATGAAGTCGGGGATGTAGTCCATAGGCCCCGGGCGGTAGAGGGCGTTCATGGCGATGAGGTCCTCGAAGGTGCTGGGCTGTAGCTCGCGCAGGTATTTCTGCATCCCGGCCGACTCGAACTGGAAGGTGCCGACGGTGCGTCCGTCGCAGTAAAGTTTGTAAGTGGCCGGGTCGTCTATCGGAATGGTGTCGATGTCCAAGTCTATGCCCCGGTGCAACTTCACGTTGGCCACGGCTTCCTTGATAATGGAAAGCGTCTTCAGGCCTAAGAAGTCCATCTTGATCAGTCCGGTGTCTTCGATGACCGAGCCTTCGTATTGCGTGACCAGCTCGGCCGTGCTGACGGGCACCCAGTCGGTGATGTCGTCTCGGCAGATGATGGTGCCGCAGGCGTGCACGCCCGTGCCGCGCACGTTTCCTTCCAGCATCTTGGCGTATTTGAGGGTGTCGCGCACGCGTTCGTCGGGCGAGGCTTCGGCGGCTCGCAGTTCGGGGACGTATTCGATGGCGTTGGGCAGGTTCAGCTTCTTGTCGGGAATCTTGTCGGGAATCAGTTTGCAGAGGCGGTCAGACTCGGCCACGGAGAGCCCTTGCACGCGGGCCACGTCCTTGATAGCCATCTTCGTGGCCATCGTGCCGTAGGTGATGATGTGCGCCACTTTCTCCTGGCCGTACTTCTCCGTCACCCAGCGCAAGACTTCTCCGCGTCCGTCGTCGTCGAAGTCTACGTCGATATCGGGCAGCGAGATGCGGTCGGGGTTCAGGAAACGTTCGAACAGCAGGTCGTACTGTATGGGGTCGATCTTGGTGATGCCTAAGCAATAGGCCACGGCCGAGCCGGCCGCCGAGCCGCGTCCCGGGCCTACGGACACGCCCACACTTCCTCGGACAGCGGGTCGCCATACAGCCGCTTGGCTCCGTCGAAAGTCAGCTTGGCCAAGTAGTCCGCTTCCAACTTGATGCGGTAGAGCTTGTCGTAGCCCCCCAGGCGTTTGATCTTCGCGTTGGCGGCGGCTTCGTCCAGCACTACTTGGCCGTTCTCGTCCTGGGTGAACTCGTCGAACAGGTCTTTCTCAGTATATTTCTTGCGATATTCTTCTTCCGTGCCGAAGTCTTCGGGGATGGCGAAGGTAGGCATGATGGGGGCGTGGTCGATGGAGTAGTATTCCACCTTGTCGAGGATTTCCAGCGTGTTGATCAGTGCTTCGGGCACGTCTTCGAAGAGTTGGTTCATCTCCGCCTTGGTTTTCATCCACTCCTGCTTGGTGTAGAGCATCCGCTTGGGGTCGTCCAGGTCTTTGCCCGTGCTGAGGCAGATGAGGCGGTCGTGCGCTTCGGCGTTTTCTTCGTCCACGAAGTGCACGTCGTTCGTGCAGATGACCTTGATGTCGTATTTCTTGGCGTATTCCAGCAGCTTCGCGTTCACTTTCTGCTGCAAAGGGTAAGTTTCGTGGTTGGCGCGGGGCACGGTCGCCTTATGGCGTTGCAACTCCAGGTAATAGTCTTCGCCGAAGAGATTCTTATACCATTGGATGGCCTCTTCCGCTTCGTCCAGGCTGTCGGCGGTAATCTTCTTGGGTATCTCTCCGCCCAGGCAGGCCGAGCAGACGATGAGCCCCTCGTGGTATTTCTCCAGTTCGTTGCGGTCGGTGCGTGGACGCATGTAGTAGCCTTTCGTCCAAGCGCGGGAGACCAATTTGATAAGGTTGTGGTAGCCTTTCTCGTTCTTCGCCAGTACGATAAGATGCCAGCCGCTTTGGTCGTGCTTGCCTTCTTTCTTTTCCATGGTGCGGCGGGCTACGTACATCTCGCACCCGATGATGGGTTTGAACAGTTTCGCTTCCGCCTCGGCCATTTTGGTGCGGCAATCTGCCAGTTCGGCTTCCTTGTCTTCGCATTCGATTTCGCCGTTTTCAATGCCGGCTATCCGTTTCTTCAGGTCTTTGATTTCTCCGCGCGGGCCGCTGTTCTTCTTGTTGACATAGTTGTAGAACTCTTTGATGCCGAACATGTTGCCGTGGTCGGTGATGGCGATGCCCTTCATGCCGTCCTTCATGGCCTTGTCTACCAGGCGGCTGATGCTGGCTTGCCCGTCGAGGAGCGAGTATTGGGTGTGTACGTGTAAGTGAACGAAATCTTGCATAGGCTGAATCTTTCTTTCGGAATGAGTGCATAAAGGTACAACCAAATGCGGGATTGGGCAAAATATTTCT
Organism: uncultured Bacteroides sp.; assembly: GCA_949288585.1. Lineage (GTDB taxonomy): Bacteria > Bacteroidota > Bacteroidia > Bacteroidales > Bacteroidaceae > Bacteroides. The sequence goes on from CASEKR010000083.1 coordinate 10,418, forward strand.
CCAAAAGTTATTAACAGGCACTTTTCTGTACGCTTTTTTTGTTTCGTGTTTAAAATAAGCCTATTTTTGCACGCACATTTACATTGTTATATATAAACAGTTGCATAAGATAATGGGTCGTTTGAAAAGATTGAAGAAGATACGCATACACCGTGAAGGTACACATACGTTGGCGGGCAGCTTCCTGCTGTTGCTGCTGGTCAATGCTGCGCTTTATTGGGGGCTGGAAACCCGGATACCTTTCTATATCATCGCTTTGTTGAGCCTGGTAGTCTACGGGATTATGGTCAACTTCTTCCGTTGTCCTATCCGGCTGTTCGGGCAAGACACGGAAAAGGTGGTGGTGGCTCCTGCCGACGGCAAGGTGGTTGTTGTGGAGGAAGTGGATGAGAATGAATATTTCCACGACCGCCGCATCATGGTTTCCATCTTCATGAGCTTGGTGAACGTGCATGCCAACTGGTATCCGGTGGACGGCACAGTGAAAAAGGTATCCCACCAGAACGGTAAATTCATGAAAGCCTGGCTGCCCAAGGCCAGCACGGACAATGAGCGTTCTACGGTGGTCATCGAGACGCCCGAAGGCGTGGAGGTGATGGCCCGCCAGATTGCGGGGGCGATGGCCCGCCGCATTGTCACTTATGCCGTGGAGGGGGACGAGTGCTATATTGACGAGCACATGGGGTTCATCAAGTTCGGTTCGCGCGTGGATGTCTACCTCCCGTTGGGCACCGAGGTGCTGGTCAAGTTGGGGCAGATTACCACGGGCAACCAGACCGTCATTGCCAAACTAAAATAACTTTCTCCTTCTTTGCTTATGGCTAACAGTATTACGCGCCACATTCCCAATACGCTGACCTGCCTGAACCTTTTCTCGGGCTGTGTGGCTGCCGTCATGGCGTTTCAGTTCCGCTACGACCTGGCGTTGTTGTTCATCATCATTGGTGCCGTGTTCGATTTCTTCGACGGGATGGCGGCGCGTGCGCTCCATGCTTATTCCAACATTGGAAAGGACTTGGACTCGCTGGCCGATGACATCAGTTTCGGCCTGGCTCCTTCGGTGGTGGTGTTTTCGCTTTTGCGGGAGATGCCTTACCCGTCCTGTTTAGAGGCTGCGGCTTCTTGTTTTCCCTATGCGGCATTCCTGATTGCCGTCTTTTCTGGCCTGCGCCTGGCCAAGTTCAACAACGATACTCGGCAAACCACTTCCTTCATCGGCTTGCCGGTGCCGGCCAATGCCTTGTTCTGGGCGGCGCTGGTGGCGGGTTTCCATCCTTGGTTGGCCGATGGCGCGGTCCATCCCTTGCTGCTGTTGCTGCTGGTGTGCCTTTCGTCGTGGCTGTTAGTGAGCGAGGTGCCGATGTTCTCATTGAAGTTCAAGAACCTGTCGTGGGCGGACAATAAGTTGCGTTTCCTGTTCCTTGTTGTCTGTGTGTTGCTGCTGGCTTTCCTGCAAGTCCAGGGGCTGGCCGCCTGCATCGTGTGGTATGTCTTGCTTTCGCTTTGCACGGGCAAGCGGGGGTGAACAATTTTTTCGGCACGGTTGTTGTAGTTATACCTTTACAGGTAATGCATTTCTTAACTTAAAACCGGATGTATGTTTAAACTCTTAGGATTTGTTCTGATTATCATATTGGTCATGGCCTTTGTGGGCTTTGCCATTGTGCTTAACGTGGTGCGTGGAGTCTTCGCCCGAGGCGGCGGGAAGCGGACGACGGCTTATCGGCCGGACAGAAACGGAACCCGGGGCGAGGCGGGACGCACGCGGCGTACCACGGTGTCGGACGACGGTACGGTGGCTGTGGAAGAAGGCGAATTGCATATTAACCGGAAGAAGATTTTCGGCAAAGATGAAGGCGAATATGTCAGTTACGAGGAAGTGTGATGGATGTGATAAAAAAAAGGGGAAGCAACTAACTGTTGCTTCCCCTTTCCTGTTTTTTTTCTACGCAGTCTTATGCTTCAGCATTAGCTTCTGCCGGGATGACGGACACGTAGCGTCTGTCTTCGCGCGTAACTTTGAACTGTACTGTTCCGTCTACCAAGGCGTAGAGAGTGTGGTCGCTGCCCATACCGATGTTCTTGCCGGGGTGGAACTGCGTGCCTCTCTGGCGGACGATGATGTTGCCTGCCTTGCAAGCTTCACCGCCGAATATCTTAACGCCTAATCTCTTACTTGCTGATTCGCGGCCGTTCTTAGAACTACCGACACCTTTTTTATGTGCCATTTCTTCTTACTGTTTTAATTTGATTAAGCTACTACTTCTTTGATTGTCAATCAGCTTGCGATAGCCTTTTCTTCTCTTCTTGTGGAAGACGAGCACTTTGTCGCCTTTTACCAGCGGGGAGAGCACCTCGCAAACCACCTTCGCGCCTTCTACGGTGGGAACGCCCACGGTGATGTCGCCGTCTTTGTCCACCAACAGGACTTTGTCAAACTCTACTGTCGCACCGTTTTCTACGTTTTGGATGTGGTGGACGAACAGCTTCTTGCCGGCCTCAGCCTTGAACTGCTGGCCTTGAATTTCTACGATTACGTACATTGTGTGTATAATGCTAAAAGTTAGCTCCGGCGGGTGGTCCCTAATCACTTAGAGAGCGCTTAATCGGACCCGTTGCGGAATAATCGGGTGCAAAGGTACGAGTTTTATCCGGAACAGGCAAGAGAAAGGGAAGATTTTATTTGCCGTCTCCCCCGTCTGTTTCCCCCGTCCGGTTCCGCCGACCAAGCGCTCCGGCAAACGCTCGTCCCGTCCGCACTCGGGACATGCGCCGTCCGCACTCGGGACAAGGCCGCTCAGAGCAGGCTCTCGGCCACGGCCATGAGGATGAGGACGAACAGCGCGATGCCTGTCAGCAGGAGGAAGGCGTAGGCGAACACCAGCAGGGTGCGCTTGAAGCTGTCCCACCAGGTGCAGAGGTAGAGTTGCCGCAGGTCCCACCAGAACAGCAGGAAGATGAGCCATCCGGGCAGGGCGTAGATGGTACTGCTGCTGTCGGCCAGGCCGAAAGGCAGCACGAGGATGCTGACGAGCATGATTTGGGAGGCGATGTAGGCCTGGATGAAGAAGTGCTCCATCGGGTTGAAGCACACTTGCGCGGGGCGGCGGCGCAGCCGCCAACGGTTCTGGAACGACCAGTAGGTGCCCACGGCGAAGAGGGGCAGGATGGCGATGACGTAGAGCGTGCGGTTGCCGTGTCCCCAGCTTTTCAGCAGGCTCCACGCGCGGCCGAGGAGGGGGATGCCGGAGAGGGTGCTGTCTACCCATCTCATCAGCTTGCTGCGGTTGCCGATGATGGAGAAGGCATCGTCCGAGGCGGTGTCTTCCATGCGTTCCGAGGGTTTCAGGCTGTCGGCGGGCAGGATTCCCGCCAGTTTGCTCTTTTGCAGGGCGATGCTGGCATCCCAGATGGCTATGGCGAGCGAATCGGTTTCTTCGGCCCGTCCCTCTTGCAGTTCGGACAATGCCTTCCGGATGCGTTCGGCCCTTTCCGGGTCGCTCTTCGGCTCTTGCCGCTCCTGCACCTTGGGGATGACCAGTTGTACGGCCAGCAGGTAGAAGGCGACGAGCAGGAAGAGCGTCTGTAGGGGCATGGAGTAGGCGGCGCGCCGTCCCTGCATGAAGCCGCGCATCAGGTGGCCGGGGCGGTAGAGCAGGGCGACGAGCGTGTGCCCGAACTTGCCGTCGACGCGGAACAGGCTGCGCAGGATGTTGCCCGGCGCATGCTTCAGTTGGAAGCGGTAGACGCCGCGTGTCTGTCCGCAGCGGGGGCAGAAGTTGCCCGTATAGGTGTGCCCGCAGTTGCGGCACGTGCAAAGCTCCGTGCTGAGCGGGGCGGGCTGCTTGCCGCGTATCTGGAGGATGTGGAAGGCGCGGAAGTGGACGATGACGGGGTGCAGTTGTTCTTTCAGCCATGCCTCGGCCGCCTTGGGCAGGAGACGCCGCGTGCTGCCCACCTTGAGCAGGTAGACGAGGAAGAGGGTGGGGAAGATGAACGTGGGGGCGGCCCACAGCGGGAACGCTTCTGCGTAGGCCAGCCAGCCCAGCAGGAGCAGGAGGATAATCTGGCGGATGGCGATGCGGCGGCGGGCGGGAGGCTGCGGTTTTTCCCCTTCCTCTTCCAGCAGTTCGTCCAGCGAGGCCATGACGCGGCGGTGCGGATAGCGGGAGAGTTCGTCGGCCGTGGTGACGCCGTGGGTGACGCCTGCGAAGTCCACCCCGGCGGCCTGGGCTGTCTCGGCATCCACCGTGCTGTCGCCGATGTAGAGCACGTCCGCCTTCGCCACGCCCAGTTGCCCGATGGCGTGGAGCAGCCCCTCGGGGGCGGGCTTGGCGCGGGTGACGTCCTCGCCGCCCACCACGATGTCCAGGAAGTCCGCCGGCAGGTGCTGGTCCATGGTGTCGTGGATGCGGAAGCGGTATTTCGTGGAGATGATGCCCACCTTCGCGCCGCGCTCTTTCAGCTTCCTAAGCACGCGGAGGGTCTCGGGGAAGAGGTGCGTGTTGGGCGTCATGTGTACGTCGGCTTCCTTGCGGTACTGCTGCTTGAAGTCGGCCAGGCGTTCGGGGTCTGCGACGCCCGTCAGCAGGGAGAACGATTCTTCCAGCGTCTTGCCGATGGTGCGGCGGATGGCGTCGTCGGTCACGTCCGTGTAGCCGTTGCGCTCCAGCACGTGGCGGAAGCAGAGGACGATGCCGCGCGACGAGTCGGCCAGGGTGTAGTCGAAGTCGAAGAGATAGGTCTTGTACGTCATTCAGTCTTCTTTCTGGGTGGGTTCTTCTGTCGTTTCCGCGTCTTCCTTGTCTTCTTCGGGGGCAGGTTCTTCTGCCTTCAGGTTGAAGTAGTCCTCCAGTTCCTTCTCGGCCCGGCCGTCGCGGTTGTCGATGTCGCGCAGGATGACGCCGTGCTCCAGCAGGGCGATGCGGGGGCAGATGTCGACGGTGTGGTTCAGGTTGTGGCTGGAGACGAGGACGGTGGCCCCGTGCTCGTCGTGGTAGGCGCGCAGCAGGTGCTTGATGATGGCCTGGCTGGAGGGGTCGAGGAAGTTGAAGGGCTCGTCCAGGATGAGCAACTGCGGGTGGTGGAGCATGGCGGAGATGATGCCTATCTTCTGCTTGTTGCCCATGGAGTAGTTGCGGATGAACTTCTTCTGTCCCAGCACCTCGCCGTTCATGAAGCGTTCGAAGGGGCGGAGGCGTTCGTCCACCTCTTCCTTGCCGAGCCCGTACATGCGGCCGATGAAGTAGAAGTATTCCTCCGGCGTGAGGTAGTCGATGAGGAAGCCGTCGTCGATGTACGCGCCGGTGATGTCCTTCCAGTCCTCGGTGCGGGTGACGTCCGTCCCGGCGATGGCGACGGTGCCCGCGTCGGCCTTCACCAGGTCCAGGATGAGGCGGAACAGGGTGGTCTTGCCCGCGCCGTTGTTGCCCACCAGGCCCAGCATGTCGCCGTCGGCGATGGTGTAGCGGTCGATGTCGATGGCCCGTTTCGAGCCGTAGCTCTTCTGTAAGTCGGTTATTTCTATCATATCTTTATTCTTTTATAGGTTACGGGTGTCGTAAAGGATACTTTCCGGGTGTCGGAAAGGAAGCATTCCGGGTGTCGGAAAGGAAGCATTCCGGGTGCCGGAAAGGAGCTTACCGTTGGCGGCTGTCGCGGAAGCCCTCCATGTTCTTGTACCTGCGTTTCATCAGTCTCGTGTAGACGTTGCGTATCCACAGCCGCGAGGTCAGGATGAAGCCTAAGCCAATGACGATGAGGCACCAGTAGGCCACTGTCTCATTGAAGAGAACAACCAGCGGCAGGTAGACAATCCACGGTAGCATGAAGGCGCCGAAGCTGGCCAGTTGTTGCAGGCCTGTACCGGCATTGTTGCGGCTGGTCATCTTGGCGTTGAGGTCCACGGTGCGGTTGTTGTACACGGCCAGTTGGAAGAAGCCGAAGTTGACGGGTCCCGCTGTGAACAGTCCCCACCCCAAGATTTGCAAGAGTGTCAGCTTGCCCGTCACCACGCCCGTCAGCATCAGCAGGAAGGGGAGGAGGAGGACAAGGTTGTAGAGCACGTACTTGGCCCGCAGCAGGGCGAAGATGGACTCGCGGCGTGTCATCAGCCCGTCCATGTAGTTGCCCTCGTAGCCCATCAGCGTGGAGAAAGCCAGCAGACTGACGATGACGTAATTGTACATCACCCAGAAGTTGTTCATCCCCCCGCTGCTGTAAACGTCCGTGAAGGCGATGACCGCGCTGATGGCGGCCACGGCGCAGACGATGGCGATGAGCGACTTGCGGCACATCTTGTTCCGTAGCATCAGCTTCAGCTCCAGGCGCATGTATTCTCCCGTCATGCCGTAGCGGTCCAGGAAGCGGTACTCCGAGAGCGTCTTCACTTCCACGGTAGTGTCTTCCGTCTTGTTCAGCTCGTCGTAGATGAGGCGGCGGATGACGCGGCTGTTGACCCACCACATCAGGCCGATGCCGGCCAGCAGGGCCAGGAACACCCATGCGTTGCCCGTGATGAAGCCCTCGCCCAACTCCAGGAACCAGTCGAACACCGGGCTGTCATCCGGCAGGAACATCCCCAAAGCCAGTCCGCCATAGACGGCCACGGGCAAGAGCACCCACCAGATGCGTTCGCTCAGGAGCGTTTTGCACAGCAGGAACCAGTAGTTGTTGAGTACCATCAGCAGCCAAATGCCCACGCAGTAGGTCAGCACACCCCACAGTCCGTAGAACTTGGTGACGGTGATCAGCGCGAAGGGCGCGAACAGGAACAGCCAGAGGAGGTTAAAACCGCTCAGCCCCGAACGGATGAGCAGGAAGTCAATCAGCCGGTTGCGCCGCACGGGCAGCAGCAGGTAGGGCTTCACCTCCTGCGTGGGTGTCTTCTGGAAGGGGAAGCGCATCAGAAAGTCCAGCGCGAGCACGAATACCAGACCGGAATTGAGGAGGTGGTACGGCTCTACTGCCGCTCCCTCGAAGCCGAAGGCAAAGGTAGTGCCGATGAAGATAAGATAGCCCGCCCAAAACACGGCCATGAAGTACATCCAGAACCGGGTGAAGCGGCTCTTCTCGTACATCGGGTGGCGCTTGTCGGCCAGGCGGCCGTGGCGGCGGAGTTCTAAGAATAAGTTCATGGATTTAATGAAGAATTAAGAATGAAGAGTGAAGAATGAAAAATGAAGAGTGATGAATGGGTGCGTGGCGTCGTCCGCTTCTTGCTCAGATTCTTCATTCTTCGTTCTTCATTCTCCATTTAACTTATTATTCCGGCACGGTCATTACCACCGTCAGTTTGTTGCCTTGCTTCAGCAGGGCTTGGGCAAACTGGGCTACGTCTTGGGCGGTGAGGCCGTTGACGAGTGCTTCGTAGTCCTTGGTCTTGTCCATGCCGGTGTAGAGCATCTCTCTGATATTGCCCAGCCAGTAGCCGTTTTCCTTCTGGTTGTCGGCATACTTCTTGAGCATGTACTCCTTGATTTTCTGCATCTGCTCGTCCGAGGGGCCTTGTTGGGCCATCTTTTCCAGTTGGGTGTTGATGATGCCGTTAAGGTGTTCGAACTTGGCGGGGTCGGTCTGGTAGACAATCTGGAGCGTGGCATCCTGGCGTTCGCTGCCTAACATTCCGTAGGTGCTGACACCGTATGTGCCGCCTTCCTTCTCGCGGATTTCCTCGGTATAGACCATGTCGAGGGCCTGGTTGAGGACGCTCATCAGGACGGAGCTGCGCAGGTTGTATGTGCAGTTGCCGGTGATAACCATGGCTACGGTAGCCATTGGAGTCTGCTGTTCCTTGGCGAAGATGTTCTCCTTGATGCCCTTGGCGGGAATCAGCAGGTTGGCCTTGTTGTAGTTCTGCTTGGCACTCTTGGCGGGCAGGGCGCCGAGGTATGTTTCGATGTAGGGCTTGATGGAGTCGAGTTCGGCATTGCCCACGAAGATGAACTGGAAGTCGCCGCAGTCGGCAAAGGCTTGCTTGTACAGTTCGAGGATGCGGTCGTAGTCCACTTGGTCTACCATGGAGGCTTTCACGTTGATGAAACGTTCGTTTTGGCCGTACATCTCATAGCTCAGTGTATCGCTGAATACGGAGAGCGGGTTGGCTTCGGAGCTTTCCAACTGGGCTTTCATGCGGTTCATGAAGGAGGTGAAGGCTTCCTCGTCCTTGCGGGGCTGGGTGAGGTAGAGGTAGGTGAGCTGCATCATGGTCTCGAAGTCCTTGGGCGAGCAAGAGCCGTTGACGTTCTCCTGCGTGCTGCCCACGGAAGCGGTTACGCTGACGTTCTTGCCGGCCAGCATCTTGGTCAGCTCGATGTTGCTGAAGTTGCCGGCGCCGCCTGCATCTACCGCGCCGTTCATGAAGGAGTAGTTCAGCTTGTCGGCTGCGTCGAAGTTGGTCATGCCGCCCAGGCTGAAGCCGCTCATGCGGATTTCATCGGCCTTGAAGTCGGTCTTCTTCACATAGACCTTGATGCCGTTGGAGAGGGTCAGCAGGGTGGCGCCGAACAGGGCGTTGTCCTTCTGGCTGACAATCTTGCCGCCCTGGGGGGCTTCCTTCATCAGCGGTTCGTTGGATACCTTGTCCACGTAGGGCTGCACGTCGAGGGTGGGCATGGCTTTGAGGTCGGCAATGACTTCTTCTTGGGTGGGGATGACGACGCCTTCCTTGTCCGGAGCGGCGATGAAGACGGCCTGGTTGTTGTCGGTTATCAACTGCTGGGCTACTTGGTTGATGGCTTGCACAGGGATGTTGGGAGCCAGTTGGTTGAGCGTGGCGTATTCATACTCGATGCCGGGGATGGGTTCGGCGTGGAGGAAGTGCTGGAGGCACTGGTTGACGTAGCGGTCGTTGTTGGTCTTCTCGCGTTCGTTGTAGACGGACTCCAGTTGTTGCAGGATGTTGGCGCGGGCACGGGCATATTCGCTCTCGGTGAATCCGTGGCGGCGTACGCGCTCCACTTCCTGCAGCAGGACTTTCAGGGCGTTGCTCAGGCCGTCGTCCTTGCAGTAGGCGCTGACGTTGAAGGCTTTCTTGGTGCCGCTGATGAAGAAGTCGCCGTCGGGCGAGCAGCCGGCCATGTTGAAGGGCGGGTTGGGCGACTGTGCCAGTTCGCTGAAGCGTTGGTTGAGCATGGTGGCGATGGCGTCGAGCATGTATTGCTGTGCCAGGTACATGACGCTGCCTTTGATGCTGTCGGGCGTGGCATCGTGCTTGAAGTAGATGTCTACGATGGGGGTGTCGATTTCCTTGTCCTTGCCGATGTAGACGATGGGCTCTTCGTTGTCGGGCACGGGGTACCAGATGCGTTCGGCGCGTTCGGCCGGCAGCTTGATGTCAGAGAAGAGGGTCTTTATCTTCTGCTCCATCTGGTCGACGTCGATGTCACCCACCACGATGATGCCTTGCAGGTCGGGGCGGTACCACTTGGCGTAGTAGTCGCGGATGGCCTGGTAGGGGAAGTTGTTGATGACGTCGAGGTGGCCGATGGGCATGCAGTCCGAGTACTTGGAGTCGGGGTAGAACGTGGCCTGCGCGTCGGTCCAGAGGCGGAGCATGCCGACGTTGCGGCTGCGCCACTCTTCGCGGATGACGCCGCGCTCCTTGTCAATCTCCTTGTCGGTCAGCAGCACGGCGTTGCTCCAGTCGTGCAGGATGAGCAGGCAGGAGTCTACGATGGCGGGGTCGGTGCTGGGCACATTACTTATATTATACACCGTCTCGTCTACCGAGGTGTAGGCGTTGAGGTTGGTGCCGAACTTGATGCCTTTCGTCTCGCACCATTGCACGATGCCCAGGCCGCGCTCGTCGCCGGGGAAGTTCTTCGTGCCGTTGAAGGCCATGTGTTCCAGGAAGTGTGCCAGGCCGCGCTGCTGGGGTTCTTCGAGGATGGAGCCCACCTTCTGTGCGATGTAGAACTCTACGCGGTTTTCGGGTTTCTCGTTGTGGCGGATGTAGTAGGTCAGTCCGTTGTCCAGACGGCCGATGCGGACTTGCGGGTCCACCGGCAGGGGGGGCAGTTGCATCTGGGCAACCGCTTGTTGCAGGCCGAGGCACAGGATGAGTGCCGCGAGCCAAAGTGTACGTGTCAATCGTTTCATATTGTTATGTTTTAAACATGTTTTGCCTTATCTGTCGCTCCGCCCGGCGGGAAATCACAGGGGGAGGGACGTTTTTTTGTTCAGGGGGTGGTGAAGTAGTAACTACACGGGGTGGTGTAGTAGTAACTACATGGGGTAGTGTAGTAGTAACTACATGGGGTGGTGTAGTTAGTTGGGGGGTAGGGGAACTACTAAGTTGGGGGGGTACCCAACTTACTACTTTCCCGGGTACCCAACTTAGTAGTTCCCCGGGTGCCCAACTTATCCCTCCTGAATGGCGCGGCGGATGCGCACGAGTCTTTCGAGCAGCCCCTCCAGCAGGTCGAGGCGCAGCATGTTGGCTCCGTCGCTCTTGGCCACGGAGGGGTCTTCGTGCGTCTCGATGAACAGGCCGTCGGCTCCCACGGCGATGCCCGCGCGGGCAATGGTCTCGATGAGCTGTGGCATGCCGCCGGTCACTCCCGCCGCCTGGTTGGGCTGTTGCAGCGAGTGCGTGGCGTCCAGGATGACGGGGTAACCGTAGGCCTGCATCTCGGGGATGCCGCGGTAGTCCACCACCAGATCCTGGTAGCCGAAGGTCGTGCCGCGCTCGGTCAGCATCACGTCCGTGTCGCCCGCGCCCACCACCTTTTCGGCGGCAAAGTGCATGGCCTGGGGCGAGAGGAACTGCCCCTTCTTGATGTTCACCGTGCGCCCCGTCTGTGCGGCGGCCACCAGCAGGTCGGTCTGCCGGCAGAGGAAGGCGGGTATCTGGAGGATGTCGACGTACTCTGCCGCCATCTGTGCCTCGTCCGCCGCGTGTATGTCGGTGACGGTGGGGATGCCGAACGTGTCGTGCACCTTGCGCAGCACGCGCAGCGCCTTTTCGTCGCCGATGCCCGTGAACGAGTCCAGCCTTGAGCGGTTGGCCTTGCGGTACGAGCCCTTGAACACGTAGGGTATCTTCAGCCGTTCCGTTATCTTCACGATGCGTTCGGCGATGCGCAGGGCCATGTCTTCGCCCTCGATGACGCAGGGACCTGCCAGCAGGAAGAAGTTGCCGGCGGGGTTGTTCTTCAGTTGTTCAGATAGTTTCATTGTTGTGTAGGGGAAATGTTTAATAGTTTGGTTAATAGCTCAGGGTTCCGCCTGGTGTCCCACACCAGTCCTATAAGAATATGTGTGGGCAAGATGATATAGTAAATCTTATAATGCCCTTTGACGATATAGCGGTAGTCATAACTGTTGATTTCGACCGGTTCTTTTCTTCCCATTTCCGGAAAGATAAGTAGATAGCGTGTCTCTTTTTTCAGTTCCGTTACGATGGCATGCGCTTTCTCTCTCCCGGTCTTGGGCAGATGGAACAGGTAGATTTCTTTCAGGCTTCGTTGAGCCAAGGGGGACCATTTGATTACCATTTCTGTATCTCCTGTTCCATTTCTTCATCACTGATGCTTAGTCCTTCGGCATCTTCCTGTAAGGCTTCATTGAGCAGTTGCTCCAGCAAATAGGCCGGCATTGCAGGCAGAT
>CASEKR010000084.1 GCA_949288585.1 uncultured Bacteroides sp.
TGGAAGCCGAAGGCAAGAACCCCTTCACCTTGGACAGCAAGGAGCCGGAATGGGAAGGCTTCAAGGACTTCCTGAAGGGCGAAGTGCGCTACGCATCCGTCATGAAGCAATATCCGCAGGAAGCCGAAGAACTCTTCCAGGCTGCCGAAGACAATGCCAAGTGGCGTTACGCCAGCTACAAGCGCATGGCTGCTGAAAGCTGGGGCGTATGTCCGCCCGACACCATGCTGAAGAAGTAACCCCCTGCGTCCCTGATTGACCAGGATAAGAAGAGAGGGTGTATCAGAATGAGCGTTGCTATCAAACTGTCATGCTGAACGCATGTGAAGCATCTCCCGCAAGCAAAAGTTAGCAGGAGTTCCTTCACTACGTTCAGGAAGACAGAGCAAAACGATAGTCAAAACTCATTTTTGATACACCCTCTTTTTCATATCTATAAAAGAAAAATGGACTAAAGATGCTGGGGACATAAGTTGTAAAGAATTCAGACACAGGAAAAAATGCAAAGAACGTGATTGGAAAGGCTTGCGAGAAGCAAGGAGAGGAAATAAAAAAGGCGCATCTTTTTGATGCGCCCACTTGCGGAAAGGGAGGGATTCGAACCCCCGGTGCCTCTCAGCACGGCGGTTTTCAAGACCGCTGTAATCGACCACTCTACCACCTTTCCTAAAAAACTTTTGCAGAGTTGCCTATCTTTTCAAAAGCGGTGCAAAGGTACAACTTATTTTTAATTCTGCAAACAGAACACCGTTTTTTTCCTGAATTAATCGTACTTTTGCACCATGATATATCCACAGAATTTTGAGCAGAAAATAGGCTTTGACCAAATCAGGACGTTGGTGAAAGGGAAATGCCTCAGCCCGCTCGGCGAAGAGCGAGTGGACGACATGCTGTTTTCCAACGTTTTCGGGGAGATAGAAGAACGATTGGACTTGGTAGCTGAGTTTGTCCGCCTGCTGCAGACGGAAGACAATTTCCCGGCCCAATATTTCTTCGACGTGCGCCCTTCGTTGAAACGCATCCGTATAGAGGGAATGTACTTGGACGAGCAAGAGCTTTTCGACCTGCGCCGCTCGTTGGAAACCATACGCGATATTGTACGCTTCCTATGGAGAGAGGAAGAAGATGGGGCTTCCCCCTACCCTCGCCTGAAACGCCTGGCTGGGGACATCGACGTGTTTCCGGACATCATCACGAAAATCAACGCTCTCCTCTCGCCCTACGGAAAGATAAAAGACAACGCCTCGCCCGAACTGGCACGCATCCGCCGCGAATTGAGCACCACGATGGGAAGTATCTCGCGGACTTTGAACAACATCCTGCGAAATGCACAATCGGAAGGCGTGGTGGACAAAGACGTAACCCCCGCCATGCGCGACGGACGCTTGGTCATCCCGGTGGCCCCGGCCTTGAAACGGAAAATCCGGGGCATCGTGCACGACGAGTCGGCCAGCGGGAAAACCGTCTTCATCGAGCCGGCAGAAGTGGTGGAAGCCAACAACCGCATCCGCGAACTGGAAAGTGACGAACGACGCGAAATCATCCGCATCCTGACGGAGTTCTCCACCTGGTTGCGCCCTTCCATCCCCTCTGTATTATTATCTTACGAGTTTCTCGCCGAGATTGACTTCATACGCGCCAAGGCCCTGTTCGCAGAAGACATCCAAGCCTTGAAACCAGCTTTGGAAAATAGGCAGGCCTTGGATTGGGCCACGGCCATCCATCCCTTACTCCAACTATCCCTGGCTAAGCACGGGAAAAAAGTGGTGCCCTTAGACATTGAACTGAACGAAAAGCAACGCATCCTTATCATATCCGGCCCCAACGCAGGCGGCAAATCCGTATGCCTGAAAACGGTAGGCCTGCTGCAATATATGTTGCAATGCGGCCTGCTCATCCCTGTGCGCGAAAGCAGCCGGGCTGGCATCTTCGGAAGCATCTTCATCGACATAGGCGACGAGCAGTCCATCGAAGACGACCTCAGCACCTACTCCTCGCATCTGACGAACATGAAAATCATGATGAAACATTGCGACGGACGGAGCCTCATCCTGATAGACGAGTTCGGTGGGGGCACGGAACCGCAAATCGGAGGCGCTATCGCCGAAGCTGTATTGCGTCGCTTCAACCAACGGCAAGCCTTCGGCGTCATCACCACCCACTACCAAAACCTGAAGCACTTCGCCGAGGACAACGAGGGAGTGGTCAACGGCGCTATGCTCTACGACCGACATCTGATGCAAGCACTCTTCCAATTGCAGATAGGCAACCCCGGAAGTTCGTTTGCCGTAGAGATTGCGCGGAAAATCGGCTTGCCCGAGGACGTGATAGCCGACGCATCGGCCATCGTGGGAAGCGACTATATCAATGCGGACAAATACCTGCAAGATATCGTGCGCGACAAGCGCTATTGGGAAAACAAACGCCAATCCATCCGCCAGCGTGAAAAACAGATGGAGGAAACCATCGCACGCTACCAAACGGAAATGGAAGAACTCCAAAAGTCGCGCAAAGAAATCCTGCGCCAAGCCAAGGAAGAAGCCGAACGCCTGATGAAGGAAGCCAACGCACGCATCGAAAATACCATCCGAGCCATCAAAGAGGCACAAGCAGAGAAAGAAAAGACTCGCCTGGCACGCCAAGAACTGGCAGACTTCCGCCAATCCATCGACGAACAGGAAACAGCCGACGCTCGCGAACAAGAAGAACGCATCGCCCGCAAAATGGAAAAACTCCGCGAGAAACAAGAGCGTCGAAAATCGCGCAAAGACAAAGACAAACCTTCGCAAAGTGATGCCCAATCCTTGGCCGAACGGCGCGCTCAGGAAGAAGCCCGCCGACAAGCCGCTATCGTGCCGGGCGCCTATGTCAAAATGAAGGGACAAAACACCATAGGACAAGTGTTGGAGATGAACGGTAAAAATGCGACCGTGGCCTTCGGAAACCTGAAGACAACAGTCAAGACCGACCGTCTGGAGCCGTCCGCCCCGCCTCGCAAGGAAACCGAGCTTGCCACCAAAAGCACCTTTGTCAGCACCCAGACACAGGATACCATGCACGAAAAGAAGCTCCACTTCAAACAAGACATCGACGTGCGCGGCATGAGAGGCGACGAAGCCATCCAGGCGGTAACCTACTTCATAGATGACGCTCTGATGGTAGGCGTGCCGCGTGTGCGTATCCTCCACGGCACGGGCACGGGTATCCTACGCACCCTCATCCGCCAGTATCTCCAGACGGTGCCTGGCGTGCGCCACTTCGCCGACGAACACGTGCAGTTCGGAGGGGCGGGCATCACCGTCGTGGACTTATAAGAGAGTAATAAACATGGTAAACATATTATCTAAGACTCCTCCCTGGCAGATTAGAGAATCATAAATAAAAAAGTGGAATGATTAATTATAGTGTACAAAAAACATCTTTAAGCCATGAAATCAATTAAAGAACTCTACCGCATCGGAACGGGACCTTCGAGCAGCCACACGATGGGTCCACGCAAAGCCGCACAAATCTTCCTGGGCCGCCACCCGGAAGCCGTCTCCTTCCGCGTAACCCTCTACGGAAGCTTGGCTGCCACTGGCAAAGGGCACATGACCAACACAGCCATCACCGAGACACTGGAGCCCATTGCCCCTGTGGAAATCGTGTGGGAACCGAAAATTTTCCTCCCTTTCCACCCCAACGGCATGAAGTTCGAGTCGCTGGACCAAGACAAGAATCCGACAGACGAGTGGACCGTATTCAGCATCGGAGGGGGCGCCCTGGCCGAAGAAAACGACGGGGATACATCCATCAACACACCCGAAGTCTATGAAATGAGCCACCTGACGGAAATTCTCGAATGGTGCAAGCGCACGGGCAAAAGCTATTGGGAGTACGTGAAAGAGTGCGAAGACAGTGACATCTGGGACTACCTGCACGAAGTGTGGAAAACGATGCAGGAGGCCGTTCGGCGCGGCCTGGATGCAGAAGGCGTCCTCCCCGGTCCGCTCAACTTGCGCCGCAAGGCATCGATGTACTACATCAAAGCGTGCGGCTACAAGCAATCACTCCAATCGCGCGGCCTGGTATTTTCCTACGCACTGGCCGTAAGCGAAGAGAATGCGTCGGGAGGCGTCATCGTGACAGCCCCCACCTGCGGCTCGTGCGGCGTGGTGCCCGCCGTGCTCTACCACCTGGCCAAGAGCCGCGATTTCAGCGAGATACGTGTCTTGCGCGCCCTGGCCACAGCCGGCCTCATCGGCAACGTGGTTAAAAACAACGCCTCCATCTCGGGCGCAGAAGCCGGATGCCAAGCAGAAGTGGGCGTAGCCTGCTCGATGGCGTCAGCAGCAGCCAACCAATTGTTCGGAGGTACTCCCGCGCAGATAGAATATGCGGCCGAGATGGGTCTGGAACACCACCTGGGCATGACGTGCGACCCCGTGTGCGGCTTGGTGCAAATCCCCTGCATCGAACGCAATGCCTACGCCGCCGCCCGCGCTCTGGATGCCAACCTTTATTCTTCGTTCACCGACGGCATGCACTGCGTATCGTTCGACCGCGTGGTCGAAGTGATGAAGGAAACGGGCAACGACCTGCCCTCGCTCTACAAGGAAACGGGCGAAGGCGGCCTGGCCAAGGACTACCACCCCATGTAAAAAAGAAGAGTCCCGTCAATCGTCCACATCTATCACTTCGCCAGCAGCGTTGAAAGTAATAGACCATCCATTGCTCAAATCAACTTCCATTTCCCGGTACTCTCGTTCTATCTTCACGACAAAAGTGCCGGGAAATGTTTCTTCCAGATAACGGGACACATAGGCAGGCACCAATCCGGCGGGGACAGGCGCATCGTTGCAATCCACCTCCTTCCACTGGCCCTTATGGTCGAAATCAATCTCCGTCCTGTCCGTCAACAACACTTCATACTTTACCGGCCTGAACAATTCGCTCTCTATCTTGATATGCGACACGTGGGCATCGGGGAAATAGGTGGCGATAAACGTCCGCGCCGCTTCCGGCAGTTTCTTAGCATCATGCGTGATGACATCCCCCGCGCAAGCCGACTGTGACACGGCAAACATAATTATCAGCAAGTATATCCATTTTCTCATAAGCATATAATAAAAAAAGGTCAGCAATCGTCTTGTGCAAAGGACAAGACAAAAATGGGAAGAAAACTGGAAATCATCTCTCCAAGTTGTTCATTTCAGTTTTTTTAACCAAGCGGAAGACGTGCATCCCGTCTTGCCAATCGTAGTCCAGCCCCAGCGAGGCAGATTGGGCAATGGTGCGCGCAATGGCCAACCCCAGCCCGTTGGAATCTTTCTTGCCTTTAACGGAATGGTAGAAACGGTGGAAAAGCTTCTCCTTATCCAAAGGGGCGTCTCCCGAGTTCTTTATCTGCAAAGAGTCCTGCGACGTGACAATCTGCAACTCGCCACCGTCCAGATTATGCAAGAGGGCGTTCTTCAGTAAATTAGACAAGAGGATTTGCGCCAGCGAGGGATTGCAACGGATGACGAAAGGCTTATCCCCGTGCCGACGCACCAAATGCACGTCTTTGTGCTCGTAGATATCCAACAGGTCGGGCAAGAGGTTGTCCGTCAGTTCGTCCATATCGACGTCTTCAGTATCGGAGAACTGCCCGTTTTCGATGCGCGAGAGCAGCAGGAGCGATTTGTTCAGCTTCACGGCACGGCCCAACGTGGCGTAGATAGCATCCAGTTCTTTCATCTGCTGCTCGGTCAAGGTGTCGCTTTCGGCCAGCAGTTCCACCTTGCCACGCACGATGGCCAAGGGCGTCTGCAACTCATGCGAAGCGTTTTCGATGAATTGCTTCTGTTCTTCGTAGGCTTTATAGCTGCGGTTGGCCATGTCTACGGCCGCCTGGCCCAACTGGCAGAACTCGCGTATGTGGGTCGGATTGTTCAAGGGAGGCACCGGTTTCCCAGGCTGAAGCTGGTGCAACCATCCGAGCAGGCGCTGAAGCGGGCGGAAGACGCCTTTCAGCACCAAGCGGATGCCAATGGAAGTGCAAAGCAGCAAGAGAAAGAACAAGATACCCAGATACCAAAGTATGGCTTCGCGCAGGTCGTCACGCTCCATGGTAGAAATCATCAGTGTCAGTTCGTAGAATTGGCCGTCGGCCATGCGGAAAGCGGTCTTCATGGCCCGCACCGGCTCATATTCGCCCTCGAGTTCGATATAATTGAATGAATCATAGAAAATTTCCCGGTAGTCCAGGCCTTCTGCCTTGGTGATGGGGCGAAAGCTGTAAACGGACATCAGGTTGCCTTGCGTCTGGAGGATGGAAGGGTCGTTCAGCACTTCTTTTATCAACAGGTAGGCGTAATTCTCCAGCGTGTCGTCCGTCTCGTCTACCACCTCGTCTTCCACAGCATAGTAGAAGAGGACGCCCCACGTCGCCATCAGGAGGATGAAGAGCAGGGAGAGTTTCCGGTAGGTGTAGTGCAAGAGCTTCATACCTCGGAAAGTTTGTAGCCGAAACCGTAGACGGCTTTCAGTTCCACGGAGGCACCGGCCTGCTTCAGCTTCTTACGGAGGTTCTTCACTTGCGAGTAGATGAAATCCAGCGAATCGGCCTGGTCGATGTTGTCTCCCCAGACAGATTCGGCCAGGCTCATCTTGTTGATGACGCGGTTGGGGTTGGCCACGAAGTAATAGAGCAGGTCATACTCCTTGCGGTTGAGTTGGAGGGGCGTGCCGTCCACCTGCACCAGATGTTTGTCTGGGTCAAGGGTCAGGTTGCCCAGGCGGACGGTCAGGTCTCCTTGCGCCACGCGGCGGCGGATGAGCGATTTGACGCGGGCATTCAGTTCGGCCAGGTGGAAGGGTTTTGTCAGGTAGTCGTCGGCACCCAAGTCCAGCCCGTCCACTTTGTCGTCCAGCGAGTCCTTGGCTGAGATGATAATCACACTATCATTGCGCCGCAAGTGCTTCAACTCGCGCAGGAGGTCGAGGCCGCTCCCGCCGGGCAGCATGATGTCCAGCAGGATGCAGTCGTAATCGTAGTCATTGATTTTATCCAACGCCGAGAAGTAATCGGACGCGGTCTCCACGACAAACTTTTCTTTCAGGAGCGACGCACGGATGGTCTCGCGCAAGTCACGCTCGTCTTCTACTATCAGTATCTTCATGGTTGCAAAGAAAAGGGGTGAATCTGAAAAATATCTGGAATAATCCTGCCGGCCTGTCACTCCCCGGGGAATTCCCCGCCTTCCTCCAGCAGGTCGCTCCGCTCCATCGACACCTTCCCGTCGAACGAGACCACCAGTCGGACTGGGACGTAGAGGTCGGACTGAGGATAGCTGACACTGGCCGCGAAGACCAGCCCCCGAGCCGACACAGTGTCATAGACAATGCCCTCCAGCAGGCTGTGTTTCAAGAAGCGGGCATCCATGAACGACGCAAAGTCGTCCTTCGTGAACGTGCGGTTCAGTACGATGCGCTCGCCTGTGGAAACGCGCAGCCGGACGCAATTGTCCACAAACTCCTGCCCGGCCTCGTCCTTCACCACCGGCAGGGTCTCGTCGGCCGAGCGAAAGACGCAGACCTCATACTCTTTTCCCCCGAAACGGACGTGGCTGGTGACGTCGGACAGGGGCATCCGTTCGCGGGACAACGGGGGCACATCGGCCTTCATCACCACATGAAGCCCATCGTCAGCCTCCCCGCCCTTCTGCTTGGACGAACAGGCGGCACAGGTACACAGAGCCAACAGGCACACGAACAAATAACTGTATATTTTCATCGCACTCTCTTTGGATTTATGCAGACAAAGGAACAAAATCGGGCGGACATATACAAGAAACGCGGCCAAAAAGCTGCAAAGGCGTGGCCAATCCACAACATCGGCCTCCCCAAGAGCCATTAACTGAACACTGCCCGAGCCGTCAACTGAGCACTACCCAAGCCGTCAACTGAGCACTACCCAAGCCGTCAGTTGAACACTCGGAGAGTGATCAGTAAATCACTTATGCCTTGAAAATGCCTTGCGACTTCACACGAAATGAAAACCACCCCAATAGTAGTTATATTTCATTTCGTTTCTGCGCGTGCTGGGCTTGGAACAGTGTTTGTCCGACCTGTTGCCCAACTGCCCGTACCCGGATATGTTCCCATGCACAGCAGGCAAAGATAGACGGATGATAGACGTCCGTGCCGTCGATAATCAGGAAGCAGTCATGGCACTTCTTGTAAGTATGGATGCTTATCGGCTGTTGTGTTTCTGCAGGTCCAGTTGCAGCTGGTGGCTGACGGCTTGCGTGTAGATGTCGGCCTTCACGCCGGCATTCCGCTTGCTGAGCATCAGCAGCACCGACTCGTCCACGTAGTTGTCTATCAGCAGCAGGGATTGCCGTGCGGAGCGGATAAGGTCGGTGGCGAACTTGTAGGCATCGAACAGTTGACCGTCGTAGAAGATGCCTTCCACGGGCGGCAAAGAAGTGCGGACAAAGAAGTCTATCTTGCTGTCTATCCGGTTCAGGCGTTGTTCGTGCTCCATGAATTTGCTGTTCATCCGGTCCTCCAAATTGCTGAGGTGCTGGTTGACGGAATAGCCTTTCAGCAGGTATTCTTTCAGCACCTTGTTTGCCCATTGGCGGAACTGTGTGCCTCGGATGGATTTCACGCGGTAGCCTATGGAAATGATGACATCGAGATTGTAATACTTGACCCGGTATTTCTTGCCGTCTGCGGCAGTTGTCAAGGATTCCTTGACAACTGAATCCGGACTTAATTCTTTTTCTTTGAAGATGTTGTTCGTGTGCAGGCTTACGTTTTGCTTGGATGTCTGAAACAATTCAGCCATTTGCGCCTGTGTCAGCCACACCGTTTCTTCTTCCGTTGAGAGGCTTGGCGGGAAATCTTGCCACAAAGGTACAATTTCCTTTGAACCCCGCAAGCATTTCCCAGAAAAACGGTAGGGCGGGGTATCTCCCGCTAAATTTATTTTGTACATCTACTTGTTTTTTTACTTTTGCATCGCAGTCCCGGTCATTCCTCTCCCAGCCTTTAGTTACTGGTGATGAATCCGGTTTTTTATATCCTTGGCAAAGTGGCTATGATAAGGCTATCAAACTATTTAAGCGAGGCAAATCATTGGCGTTTCAAAAATATGCGTATCTTTGCAAAAACATAGAAGCAAGCATTGATAAAATGGAACTTTATATATCCACAATCAAAGAATTTCTGCAAAAAGGAGAAATTGTCAAAACCATTATTGACAATCTGCATTTAATACACGACAACTCCGACAGCAGGAAATACGTTTTCAACAGAATTGCCTATTTCCTTGGCACATTACGTGAAGATTTAACCATATTGGTAGAGACGGAATATGTAGATAAGGTGTATCGAGACAGCTATTATACTCTCTACTCAACTAAATTGAGAGAATATCACCGTAACTGTGTACGTGTCTCGTTCTTCACACCGGATTTTAATGAGCATACGGAAATGAGCGTGGAGAATATCGGCTTGATAAAGGAAGCGTATTTGGGCTTTCTTGTCATACGCCCATTGGCTGAATGTTGCATCGGTCGCAATGTAATATCTCCATTTGCCAAGAAAGCCATCCATCCGAATATGCGTATCTGCAAAGCCCGTATTCCATCTACTTGCATGGGTATAAAGATGCAAGCGGCAGGCTTTCCCCATTCGTCCCAAGATGGCGAAATGATGAGTTGCGCAGAAACAACCGTATGGGCTATATTGGAATACTTTGGAAACAAATATTCCGACTATCGTCCTGTTTTGCCTTCGGATATTCTCGCGGCTTTGAAGCCTTTTGCCTATGAACGGCAACTACCATCAGGAGGATTGTCGTTTGAACAAATTTCAATTGCCCTGAAAAATCAAGGTTTCGGCTGCAAGGTTTATGAGCATAGCAATCCTATGTTCCAAGAACTTTTCACCTGCTATATAGAAAGCGGCATACCTTTGGCTGTATGCATTGAAACTCAGGATTTTGGTCATGCCGTAGTATGTGTGGGGCGTAACGAAATTAGCCGTGACGTTATAGACCAGGCAGGTACTTGCGACATTGAGGGGCACAATTATTATGTTTGGAATAAATGCATTGAGCAATTTATCTTCAATGATGACAACTGCCCTTGTTACCAACCTACAACATTCAGCAAACCAACCGCTTATTACAACTGCCCGGAATGGAACAACGGCGTAATCACCCATTTCATTGTCCCTCTGCACCCCAAAGTTTATGTGGATGCAGAATTGGCCATCAAAGCTTCCGCCTACCTTGCCATTAATAAACTGCAAGTACCAGAACCGTCTGTCATCAGAACCTTTTTGGCATCAAACCGCACTTATAGGGAATATATTATGAAGAATGCGGATATGACGGAAGAAGAAAAACTTATCTATTTACAAATTGATATGCCCAAATTCGTATGGGTGACTGAAATTTCAGACAGAGTTTCTTTTTTGGCAAACAAAGTCAACAGTTTGATTTTATTGGATGCGACTGGCAGTAACATCGACAATGAAGGATATTCATCCCTGCTTTTCTACCAAACTAACGGTATTGGTACATTTTTTGATAAAGAAATTAGGTGGTTTAAGAATATTCCTATATCTTTGCCATCTCACTTTGAAGCATTTAATGATAATCTAAGATAATTCGGCAATGAAAAAGTTTGTATCTTTTAATGAACTGGCAGCACAAAAGAATGTGCAAGTCACGCTTATGGACTCTTCTGACGTTAAAGAGTTCAACCTCTTTATGAAACAAGCTGCTCGTGAAAGTGCTAAAAACAGCCAAAAGGCGAATAGCAGCGCATCGAAGGCATATCTTACACGCTAAATCATACGCGAGGCTTTGATTTTGTTGCTGAAGCAAGGACTTTTCAATAAAACTCATATTAAGCGGTCGGAGAATCATCTGACCGCTTTTTAATTAAAAATGTGCTTCTATTTCTGTCTGGCAGGAAGCAAGGTGGTGAAAAACAAGTTCAGGAAGATGCTGGAAAAATAGATGCAGAGACGTAACACTGTGAGTGCCCCCATATTAAGGAACAAATGCACTATAAAAAATTACCCCGAAGATTTCTACGACCTTCAGGGTAATTGCATTATAAATCCACCGTTTTAAATGGATTGGCATCAAGTATCACAAAATTAGTTTATGAATTTGTTGAAAAAAGCCTGTTCGTCCGTTACAACGCAACTGCCAGTCTTGTCTACATTTTCCCCCAAGTCGGCAGGAGAGATTAAATTTTTATACTTTTCCGGATACTTTTTCTTTTCCTCGACCGTACACTCACATAGCATTCCATCAATTATCAAATGGTGCATATTTTGAGGTTTCTGGTATGTAGCAGGAAATACCGCCATTTTGATGGGGAAAGAAAAGTCTTCCTTCAAATTATCAAAAATTTTCTTCCACTTTATGCGGATTTCGCTTTCTTAGATGTTGTCAAAAGTCATGACTTGCATTGGGCAGATACCCATGTGGCAAAGCACAATACCTTTCTCTGACAGCAAAGAGGCAAATGCTTCTGCGTATAAAGCACTTTCACATGCATCCAATACAATCGTATTAAATTTTAATGCAAAACCAGAAAGAGCTCCAACAAGGGATTTAATGTCTTCTGCTGTAAGATTGCACAGATTGGATGCGCTTCCATGCGTACCCCAAATAACAAGTGTACTCAACTCGGTCTTAAACCTTTCAATAGTCCCTTTTTGTTCTTCAATGTTAGCGTAACTATTATATTTAATAGTCAATTTCTCCTTGTCGTGGACCTCAAATCCTTTTTCCGACACAGTGTCCACATATTTTAATTCTAATATCATAAAACAGTTTTATTTAATTTGTAATGTTATCATATTGCGCTATTAAGAGAACTTCTATTTTACCCATACATAGCGACAACCTTTTGAAGATTCCAAACTTTCAATCAACCCTTCTATAATAGTGTTGGTCATATCTTCATTTTGAAAATCCGGGACAGCTACTTCAGCGAAAACATTACTACCATTCCGGACATTGTCTTGAAGTGCGTATAAGCTGTATTTTTGGTCAAATGCTTTACCTCCTTGGAAGTTTATTTTGTTTACCGAATAGACCGATTGGCGATCGATTCTATATTTAACTTTGTCACTTTTCTTTTTACTCCCGATAGGAATTTCATTTTTTTTTAGTAAAGCTATGACTTTGGTTTTTTCTCCTTCATTCAGCGTAGAAAAACCGCCCTCCTTAGCAATTTCTATCCATGCCATATTGCAAAAATTAGTTTTCCTACTCTCTTTACTATTCGGCTTTTCGGAACCCGCCGTTGTAAACTTACCGGGGGCAAAGATAGGGTGGAATGGAGGGAGAAAAAAATTATTTGTGTGAAACGGTGGGGAGAGCGTGTGAAAGGGGGTGTGGGTGGTGGGAACGGATGGAGGGGGATATGAGGGGGATGGCCTGTTTAAGGGCAAAATAATGGGGGGGGTGCTTGCTTGGCAAGTGTGGCAATACGGGATGAAATCCGTGTATATCGAATGGGAAAAATAAGGGAATTTTTGGGGATTACCCGTGTGTATTTGGCGACAGCCAAATGGGGAAAATGCAAGGCTCCGAATGGTGTGTGTGTTTGTGTATGAGGTGCAGTTGCGGAGCAGGCAAGTGCATTCCTGAATACAGATGAGATAAACGGTGTTACATGGTAGTGGCTCGCGTATTTTCTCCGTCGAGAACGTACCTGCCTGCACCGCTCATGCACAGCGAGATGCGTTACTTCAATATGCGAATTGAAGACAGAAGCTCGCGGCAGGCTTCACGGGAGTTCTGACCAATGGTCAGCGAGGAATGAGGCAGGAGCTTCAGCGTGTTGCCTTCATACCCTTTGATGAAACGCAGGTTGGCGACGGCAGAACGGTTGACACGCACGAAGCCGCCGCAAGGCGACTCCCTCAAGAACTTTTCCACCACTTCCAGCTTCCTCCCGACGGTGAAGCATGAACCGTCCTCCATGTGGAAGACGCTGTTGTTGTTCGATGCCTCCACCCATACGATGTCCGCATAGTGGAGAACCACATAATGCGACGTCTTCACCGGGCGGAATGCGAAGACCTCGTTGGCAAGCATCTCTTCCACCGTGGTGGCAGAGGTTACACACTCGCGAGCGTCGTTCACGCTCACATCCATACTCTGACTTTCAAAGTCAAATACAATAGTTACTTTCTTCATGTTGTATAAAAAATTGAG
>CASEKR010000085.1 GCA_949288585.1 uncultured Bacteroides sp.
CAAAGGTCGAAGGCGCCCAGGGTCGAAATGTCGTCGTCCGGCTGCTGGCGCACGCCGCCCACCCATTCGGGCTGCCAGGTGCGCACGTGTATGATGGGGTCGCCGCCATCTTCCGGGAACTCCCACAGCAGGAAGAGGTAGCCTTCGTCGCTGTACGTGCTCGACGCCCACTCCTGGCGCAGGCGCACGCCGTACATGCTGGGGTCGACCTTCGAGCGGGTAATGCCGGCACAGCCGCCCTCTTCCCCGTTCTCGCCGATTTCGCTGAACTTGACGTTAATCCACTTGTTGCGCAGGAAGGCTTTCTTCAGGTTACGGATGTACTGCTCCTTGCTTTGCTTGGTGTACTCCACCTTTTGCGACATGAAATTGTTGTCGGCACTGGGGCGGACGGTGACAACCTTACCCGTGATGATGAGCGCGTCGTCGCTGAAATAGTTGTTAATTACGTCGATGTCCTTCTGGTTATAGGCCGTGCGGAAGCGTTCAATCTGTTGCATGATTATCATCTGCTTCTCCTTCTCCACCACGCTGCCGCAGTGCTCCAGGCTTTCGGAAAGCTGGGCGTCCAGGGCGAGGCGGAAGTCCGTCAGTTTACCTTGGGAGTCAAATTCGACTATCGCTTCCTGGTAGGTCCCCACGCCGAAGTCCTCGCCTTCGGGTGTAATAATCAGGGGAATGTGGCTCACCATCATCGAGCCGTCTTTGAACACCCAGCAGCGTTCCACCACTTCGTCGTCGTCGCAGTAGAATGGCGTGACGGCCCACAGGCGCAAGAGCGAGCGCAGCGAGAACTCGTCCATCGGCAGTCCGTTGGTCGTCAGGATTTCCTTGGCCTGCTGGGCGCGGTTGATTTCGGTCAGCACTTGGCCCAGGTTGCGTTGGGCAGCCTCCAGGCCGGCAGGGCGGTCTACGCCCTCGTCGACGGTGAGAGTGACCTCCACCGCCTTGCAGTCGGTCGCCCCCCATGCCCCCATCAGGGCCATGGCGAGCATTGCACGTATCAGTATTTTCTTCATATTCTTGTGTTATTAGTGTCGTAGTGTCATTCCACCTCCACGCCGATGGCGCCGCAACCACGGTAGTTGGCCACGCCGTCGGGCTGGTTGGTCTTCACATTGAGGCGGTCGGGGCCGGGCATCAGGATGGCGACAACCTTGGCCTCCTTGTTGTAGATAATCAGGTAGTACTTGTCGGGGTCGTCCAGCGAGGCGTAGCGGTCGTATCCCTTAATCTTGCCTTCGGCCTCCAGTTGCTTCACCTTCTCGGCCATGGCATAGTAGTCCGTAATCCCGGCCAACAGGCTGATGGCTTCGGGCAGGACAGGCTGCAACTTCTCTTCGACCGCCGGCCGGCTTTCGTTCTCGATGACAACGGCGTTGTCGGTGGCGATGATGTCTTTCTTGCGGACGTAGACGAAGTAGCGGAACATGTTGGTGCCGCGCGGCATGGACAGCGGGGTCCACAGTTCCTTGCGGTTGTTGACCACCAGGTTGGCGCTGCCTTTCATTTTCTTTTGCGTGGCCACCCACTTGTTCACCTCGTCGAACAGGCGTTCTTCGGCGTAGGCGCGGGCATCTTCTTCGGTTGGAGCCGTAGACTCCGCGTAGATGTACTGCGAACTCTTCTTGATTTTGTTTATCTGCTTCTTGACGTCGTCGGTCGTCTGCCCCAGCGCGGCGGCCAGGGTGAAAAAGCAGAGGGTGATGGATAGTAGTATTCTCATTTTCACGTTCTCTATGGGTTAGTAATGAAGAAGTCTTCGGTGACGTTCTGCAAAGGGGTGAAGGCGTAGAGCGTCCCCACCACAGTGCTGTTGCCCTGCAACACGCTGTACGGCACAATCAGGCTGAGCGTGTGGCAATAGGCCAGCTTGGTGTTCACGGCAAAGAGCGTGGCAGACACACCGGTGTCGGTGCGCTCTTTAATGCCCAGGTAGAGGCGGCAGCCTGCAAGGTTGCAATAGCGGACGAACTGCGGGAGGGTGACGGACAAGGGTTTGCGGATGCTCCCGTACTTGTCGAGCGTCAGGCGCAGGGAGACCATCTGCCGGGCGCAGCCCGTCAGCAGCAGGTTGTTGAGAGCCTGGCTGGGGAGCGCGGGGTCTGTCAGGACGCGGTAGCCGCCGGGGCGCGTATCGTCGGGGTGCAGGTAGAGGCGCGCGCGTATCAGGTCGCTCAGGAACGTCCCGCCGTCGGCCATGGCCACGTTGTCCGCCGTCGAGACGGGGCAAGCGCGCCATGCGCCGGGCACGGTGTCGGCCGGCAGGGCGGAGGCGGTGCGCAGGAGGTCGCGCTCGAGCATCTCTTCCAACTCAATCAAGTTGGCGCCCAAGAGGGTCTGGCAGTCGGCAGAGATGCGGAGGGAGACCTGCCCGCTGCCCGTGCCCCACTCGACCAGGAAGGCACGGCGTTCCTGCTCGTTGAGGGTGAAGGGCGTCTCGGGCGTCAGGGTCTTGAGCAGGGTGGCGTTGCCTTTCAAGAAGGTGATGTCCTTCCGGCTGGTGGCTTCGGCCTTGTCTTCGGGCTTCAAGACGTCTTCCTCGAGGGCGTAGCGTTCGATGAAGTCGAGCACGGGCCGGGCATCGTGGGCGGCCGCCCAGGCGCTGTCGAAGAGCTTGTAGCCAATGTGTGACACGTCGCCATAGGCATTGGTGCGCACACGCAAGGCACGGCCCCGATAGCTCCACGCCGCGTCGTAGTCGGCATCCGGCTCCAGCCTGTCAGGCAGGTTCAGCCCGATGCTGCGGGCCAGGCGCTCCAGGCTGGGCACTTGGTAGGCGGGGGCAGCGTTCACCGCCAGGGCGAGCGCTGCCCATAGGCATGCCAGATGGCAACGCAGGGTCGTCATGGCTTCACGGCAGTCTGGTTACCATCGTGTTTCCAGTAGCCCAGGCCGCTGATGCGCCCGTCGCGGAACTCGCCTTCGAAGGTGTCGCCAGGCTGTGCCACGAAGTCTTTCGAAGAGACGATTTTGTGTTCCTTCTTGTAAGTGATGGTGCCGTAGCCGTGGGGCTTCCCGTTCTTCAGTTCGCCGGTGTAGGTGCCGTAGCCCAGGTCGACGGTACCACGACCGTTCTGCACTTGGGGCTTGGCTGCCGGTTCTTTGGCTTTGGGTTCAGCCACTACGGGTTCCGGCTTTTCGGGTGCCACGGTCGCCGTATCGGCAGGCGTCGTGGGGGGTGTCTTCGGTTCTTCCACGACGGTCTTGGGTTCTTCGCCCGCATTCAGGTAGGAGTAGACGCCATAACCTCCGCCGCCCAGCACGACGACGGCCGCGATGATGGCCGCCAGCTTCTTGCCGCCGCCATCAGGGCCAGGGCCAGTGGTTTTCTCACGCAGGGGTTGGTGGCACAGGGGGCACTCGAACTCGCCGCCCGGTTCCACTTCTATCTCTTGCTTGTAGTTATCACAATCGATGTTTACACAGGTTCCAACTTTCTTTGCCATAGTTGTTGCTTTTTAGAATTGTTTGTTCAAAGATTTTATTTGTTCTCACTCTTTCCTATTCTACTGGCTGCCAACCGTTTGCGAAGTATACGAAAAACGCGCGCGCCGAGTGCGTCAAACGGAAATCCCGAGTACGGCAAACGGAAGTCCCGAGTGCGGCCGGGAGAAATCCCCGCCGCACGGGACTGGCAGGCGTCAAAAAATCAGTCAATGCGCAGGTCGTTGTCGCAGAGTTTCTCGGCCGCCTTGTTGAAGGCTACGAAGACCGGATTGTTCTCGTTCCCGTTGACCAAGGGCAGGAGGACGTTGTCGAGCGTCTCGCCCAGTTTCAGCATCAGTTGCTTGCGCTTCTCGATGTGCTTGTAGTTGGTGTCCATTTCCTCGACGACGGCTTTCTTCAGCGCGGCGGCGTCCATGGCGCGGCTCATCTTGCTCAGTTCCTTAAGGGTGGAAACGATGTCTTCGCCGACGGGAATCCAGCGGCTGACGCGGCCCATGCGGTTCTTCTCGCCGGCAAAGCAGTTGGTCTTCTCGCCGGTTTCGGGGTCTTCGCGGGGCACGATGATGCCGTCCAGGGTGTAGGCCATGAGGACAATCGGCATGAGGTCTTTCTCGGATTCTTCCTTGTTGCGGTTGAACAAGCCCGGCAGGGGTTTGGCGAAGCTTTCGGTGTGCACCACCATGCGGTTGACCTCGTTGCGGGTCAGGATGTCGTACTTCTCCTTCAGCACGCGCACGTTGTCGACGTAGCGCAGGGGGAAGCCGCTGTGCGCGGTGATGACGACAATCTGGTTGCTCTTGAAGTTGACCGACACGTCGTTGTCCTTGTTGAACGGTATGGTGCCGCAGTCGCCGAAGTCCTTGATGAAGTCGTTGCGGAAGGTGTCGTCGTCTTCGTAGAGCGGCAGCGAGAGTTGGATGATTTTCTGGTGGTTGGCCGCCGTCTCGGGGCTGCCCTTGCCTTCTTCCGAGCCGTTGAAGGTCAGGAAGCTCTGGGCGGCATCGTAGACGGCCTTGACGAAGCGCTTGCGCTTTTCGGGCGTGCTGCAGTCGGAGTTGCGGAGTTTGTCGAGGATGTTGACGTTGACAAGGCGCATGTTCACGTTCTTCTTGGAGTATTCGTTCAGTTCGGCGCGCGACTTCTCGATGCACGATTTCAGGGTCACTCCCAGCAAGGCGCTGAGGTTCATCTTCTTGGCCAGTGCGCTGAAGGAGGCATTGGCTGCGCCCACGGCTTCCACGATGTCGCTGCGCAGGCTGGCGGCGTGTTGGCGCTGGTTTTCCTGGTTCTTGAGGAATCCCTGCACAGTTTCGCGCACCTGGCGCGGGTCGTATTCCTTGACAACCTCGCCCCGCATGTCGTTCTCGTCGGCATCGCTCAGCTTGCACTTGTCTTCCGCCTGTCTCTTCATGATCTCTGCGAACTCCTCGTACACTCTCATCAAGGGTTCCACGCTGTTGGCGTTCAACAACGTCAGCATGTTCACCACCTCGGACAGCAGTTTGACGGCATATCCGTAGGCAATGACGGTGGTCATCAGCGTCAGTTGCTCGCGCTTGGCGTCCGCAAAGCGGCCGAACGTCTTGGTAGAGGCGTTGGTGACGGCATCGCGCAGCCAGCCGATGTTGTTCCAGTCGCGGCGGATTTCCTCCAACTGGGTGTTCAGGTCGTCGTTGAGGTAGGCCGTGCGTTTGTTAATCTTCTGCTTGTATTGATCAATGCGCTCCTCGCACTTGGTCGAGAGCACCTTGATGTACTTATGCACTTCGATGATGGACAGTTCGCCCAACTTCCATTTGGCAAACAGGTTGTTCTCTACGCGGCGACAAATTTCTTCGGCGAAGCCGGAAAGCTGCGACTCGTAGTTGGCATAGAACTTCTTCACGCCGCAACCCCGGTACATGCTGTCGAAGAAGTTCGTGCATAGTTGGTTGAACTCTTCGTACCATTCCTTCTTGGGGCATTCGGCCTGCACGTCCTGCTTGTAGCGGTCGATGTAGGTCTCCCAGCCCTGCGCGATGGGCTTCCAGTTGGTGACATGCTTCTCGATGGAAGGCAGCGGCTTGCTCAGGGTCAGGTATTCTTCGCTCAACAAGTTGCTTTCCAACTCGCCGCTCTTCTCCACCAACTCCACATAGTCCTTGCCCACCATGTCTTCCGAGCACTCGATGTAGCCCCGGGCATCGTCCCACAAACCGTAGAGCATCTGCATGGATGCCTGGCGGGCCAGGTGGTAAGCTCCGTACTCGACGACTTCCGTCTCGGGATATTCGATGCGCTTCACGCCAAAAGTCATGAACTTGCGGCTGTGCACAGCTTCGCCCACTTCGTTGGACTCGGGCAGGAGGCCGTTGTTCTCGTTCGTCTCCAAGCGCGCCATCTTACCGCCGTTCATGGACGAAACGACAATCTTCTGGAAGAGGAAGTCGCCCACGATGCCCGGCAGGACTTTGTGCAAGTGGACTTCCTTGCCGGCCTCGTTGACGTTCGTATAGAGGTAGGCCATGTCGAAGGCGTCCTGCCCTTTCAGCAGGCGGCGCACATTGCCATACTCGTCGGTGTTGCCCTTGACGTCGGTGGGGAAATAACGTCCCACGGACATGGCATTCAGTTCCAGCAGGGCGGCATAGCCGTTGGGCTGGTAGAAGCGGTTGCTGTCCTCGCCGCCGGGGATTTGGATAATCTTCTCGGGAACGTAGAGGTAAAGTTGAATCTTGAACTTACTGCGGTCATCGCCCGTGCGCTGGAACTCGTTGCGGATTTGCGTCACGGCGTCCACAATGGAGCCCGAACCCGTACCGCCACCCAGTCCGGCACAGATATGGAAAGTCACGTCGTCCACGTTCTCCCGTTCCTTCAACGCCCTGACGCGGGCATGTACCTGACCGATGAACGTGTTCTGCGGCAAGCCGCACATGTTGTTGGCTATCAGCATACGGCCGAACCTTCTGCGCTGCCCGCCGATGCCTTCGCTGATGATGGCGCCAATGCCTTCCTTCAGCAACGCCTCGTCGCGGCGGC
The DNA here is from genome assembly GCA_949288585.1 of uncultured Bacteroides sp. Lineage (GTDB taxonomy): Bacteria > Bacteroidota > Bacteroidia > Bacteroidales > Bacteroidaceae > Bacteroides. Next base: position 6,472 of record CASEKR010000085.1, read on the forward strand.
TGATGAAAGCGTTGATGCCGGGATATTGGTCGAGATTGTCCAGCACGCCGGCACCGATGCCGTTGATGGACAAACGCTGGGCGGGCGACAACTGCACCGACGCCCCCAATGCCTGCCAACGATCCTCGTTGTTCAGGTCGGCCAAACTCGAATCAACATACAGGTAGTCAATGTGAGCGTCCCCCGTCTGGTCGTTCGAGCGAAATTCTTCGTAAATACGTTTACGCAAAGCGCACAAGACAGAACCGCCCGTGCCTCCTAATCCGATAACTAAATGGTTTGCCATATCTATACATTATTATAATATTACACTTATCGACAAAATCAAAAATCATCGTAACGCCTGGGACGCGCCCCGCGCCGACGGCTGCTGCCTGTACCCACGGCGCGCGACGAACTTGTCCGCCGACTGCTGCGCCCGGTCTGCTCCATCGTCTTGATGACCACGAACGATGCCACGACGACGAACAACACACTCCACCCCACACGCCGCCAGATGAAACGCGTCATATAGGCACGCAATTCACCAGCCATGGCCGAAGCGATGTTCAACGGCGTATGGCCCGTGAAGTCGGCTCCGCCGATGAAGTATCCCACCAGCGGCCATTCGTCTTGTATCAACTCTAAAATGTCTTGGCTGTCATCTTCGTCAAACTCCACATACTCGGGCACGTCACGCACCCAGCCATTGATGGCAGTTTCGACATCGGTGCTATATGACCGTATGGTGACGGCCCCGCAAAGCAAGATGGCCTGGAACGACAGGAACAGGAACAGGACGGCACCCACCACGTAACTGATAACTGTGAACGTACGCTGCGAAAACCACGAACGGATAATGAAAAACATCAGGGCGACACCGACGGCCGTCAGCAATACCCCCAGGAAGAGATTCCCGATGGAATAAGAGATGATATTGAACAAAGCTCCCATAAGATGACAGTGTTTAAATGGTACTTATAAATCATTAACTTATCTCTAACGCCACAAAGGTAGCATTTTCCAGAAAACAAAATAAAAATTCTAAAGAAAAAAACGCATTTCCCCAACGTTTGCAAAGAATTATCGGAAAAAACACGCCCAAACGACGCAAGAACTCCCGGAAAACCGTGACAGGCAACCAACGCGAAACTGGACGCCCCCGCCACCTCTCCCATGCGAGCAAACGTCCCGACCTAGAAACACAAAAAACGCCGACAACTCTTCAACAAGTTGTCGGCGTCCAGTCTTGTGGACCAGCCAGGGCTTGAACCTGGGACCTCCAGATTATGAGAACGATAAGGTGATGTTCTGTGATAGCTAATGATTTTAGTTTTTATTGGATATCAGATGATTATGTGGTTTGCTGCTCTCAGTGAAACTCATTAAATCCCCCTAACTGAAACCGTTTGTTTACGCATTGTTTACGCAGAATTAGGGAGTAAATGTTGCAAGCAACTCATTAGACATATAGCATCTATGCAAGCAATGCTAAATAAAGTCTCATATTTTACCCAAGCCTTGGAGTTGTCGCAAATAATTTGTATTTTTGCGACAAATATCATGTAATGGCAAGCATAGAAGAGAATATTTTGACAGCTATTAAGGCCAAAGGAAGAGGAAGCATCTTCTTTCCTTCGGATTTTACGTCATACGGAGAGGTTAAGGCTGTTGGCAAAAGTCTTGAACGACTGACTGCCAAAGGTGACATTATCCGTCTGGCGAGAGGTATCTATTTATATCCTGAGATTGATACAGTCTTAGGACTTGGCGTATTGATGCCCTCTATAGAACGGATTGCCGAGATGATAGCCCGTAGGGATAAGGCACGTATTGTACCGACTGGCGTTTATGCCCTAAACAAATTGGGCATATCTACCCAAGTGCCTATGAATATAGTGTATCTGACTGATGGCGCACCACGCAAGGTAAGTCTTGGAAATGGCCGCTCGATACAGTTCAAATATACGACTCCCAAAAATCTCTCATTCACCAATCCGCTTGCCATGTTAGTCACGTTTGCCCTAAAAGAAATAGGGAAAGATAATGTAACGGGCGATATTGCCAAACAAATTAAGAGCGTGCTTCAAAAAGAACAAAAGGAGAACGTGCTGGCAGATGAAGCACTCATGCCGGCATGGATAAGAACCTTTACAAGACAAGCCTATGAATAATTACTTTCAACTATCTAAGGAGCAACAGCAGATGGTGCTTACCCAAGCTGCCAACAAAACAGGCTTGCCCGTTCAAGCTAATGGTATTCACATTACCCGTAGCCAATCATCTTGTATTCAAAGGAGGCACATCGCTTAGCAAAGTGTGGAAAGTGATACGCCGCTTCTCTGAAGATATAGATTTGGCAATAGACCCTTCTATTTGGGGATTTGAGGGAGACTTGACAAAAAAGCAAATCAAACGGCTACGCAAGGCTTCGTCCATTTTTGTACGTGATGAACTTAGCCATTTGCTACAAGAAGCGGTTTCAGAAACAGGTATGGGGAAATGGCTTCAAGTGGAAGCCGATCCTGACGGAGAGGGGGATGGAACATACCCTGAACCCAGAGTGATACACATTCGTTACAAGTCTATTTTCGATGAAGATTTACCTTATTTACATTCAGAAGTAAAGCTGGAGGTGGGTGCTCGTTCTTTATTAGAACCTACGGCAAAGACAGCGGTTACGAGTGTTATAGAAGATGTGTTACCTATCAGCACAACCATCAAACAGGTTATGATATCTACGGCTTTGGCTGAGAAAACATTCCTTGAAAAGGCATTTTTGTTACATGAGTTGTTTTCATCTCAATCTTCAAGGGAAGCAAATCGCAAATCCCGCCATTTGTATGACTTGGCGCAAATGATGAATACCGATATTGCAGCACGAGCCATTGCGGATGATGAACTTTGGAATACAATACACCATCACCGTGAATTATTTACAAGCATGAGTGGGGTGGATTATACTCCCGACATTCGTAAACGCATAAGGTTACTCCCTCCCGATGATGTCATTGATGATTGGCGTAAGGATTATAAGGATATGCAATCGTCTATGATATACGGTGAGAAGCCGACATTCGAAGAATTGATGAGAAAGATGGCTGAACTTGAAAATATGTTTCGTATATAGTTGATATAAAATTACTTTATCGCATGGATATTCCACAATCACGATTATTAAGCACTGTTAGACTTGGCAAGATATTTGCCAATACAGTAGCA
>CASEKR010000086.1 GCA_949288585.1 uncultured Bacteroides sp.
CACGGCATACTGGCCGGGTTCGTAGACATAATCCACGCGCTCGAAGCCGTAGCTGTGCAGCACCTCGGTGACGAAGGTCATGTCCACCCGCTCGTTGGCATGGAGCTTCAGGGTCTTGTCAGTCAGTTCGGTGCGCGACACCACCTTCTCGGCCAGGGCGTCGGGATAGGTCACGATGCAGGGTGCTGCGCCGGTCTTCTGCAGGCGGCTCAGCACTTCGGTGCGCAGTATCTCGTTGGCGGCATCCTTCTGCCCGTACTTGATGGCGCGGCGGAAGGACGAGGGAAAGAACAGCACCTCGCCGTCGCCCAGCACCTGCACGAGGTCGTGGTAGAAATAGCCCGCCTCCTCCAGGTCGCCCAGGATGAAGACGAAAGGTTGACGCCCCGCCAGCACGGAGGAGAAGAGCGAGGCGGACGAGGCGCACAAGCCTCCGCAATAGATATGATGGACGGACGGATTGTCTAACAAACGGTGGACGGCCTCCACATTGGGATGGGCGGCATAGAGTTGTTGCAGTTCGCTTAGGGTCATAATTGTTCGTTATTATCGCCGCAAAAGTACAAAATAATCCCCCAAGTAACGCCCGCATATGGAGGAAAAGCTGTACATTTGCCGGAAACAATGAATACAATGAACACCCCAGACAGCATCGTCATCATCCCGACTTACAACGAGCGGGAGAACATAGAGAGCATCATCCGCGCCGTCCTCAGCCTGGAGCAGGGCTTCCACATCCTCGTGGTGGAGGACAATTCGCCCGACGGCACGGCGGAGATAGTGAAACGCCTGCAAAGGGAAGACTACGCCGACCGGCTATTCATGCTGCAAAGAGAGGGCAAGCAGGGGCTGGGCACGGCCTACATCGCCGGCTTCCGCTGGGCTTTGGAGCGGGACTATGAATACATCTTCGAGATGGACGCCGACTTCAGCCACAACCCCGTCGACCTGCCACGCCTCCTGGCCGCCTGCAGAGATGGGGGGGCGGACGTCTCCATCGGCTCGCGCTACGTCAGCGGCGTCAACGTGGTCAACTGGCCCATGGGGCGCGTGCTGATGTCCTACTTCGCCTCGAAATACGTGCGCCTCATCACCGGCCTGCCCGTCCACGACACCACGGCGGGCTTCGTCTGCTACCGCCGCCAGGTGCTCCAGGCCATCCCCCTGGACAACATCCGCTTCAAGGGCTACGCCTTCCAGATAGAGATGAAGTTCACCGCCTACAAGTATGGCTTCCGCATAGAAGAGGTGCCCGTCATCTTCATCAACCGCGAACTGGGAACGTCGAAGATGAATAGCAGCATCTTTGGCGAAGCCGTCTTCGGCGTCATCCGACTGAAGTGGGACAGCCTGTGGAAGAAGTACGAAAGGTCGGCCGGAGGGTCGCAGTGACCCTTTGCCAACAGTATCAGATACCCTTCGTCAACAGTATCAGATACCCTTCATCAACAGTATCAGATACCCTTCATCAACAGTATCAGATACCCTTTGCCAACAGTATCAGATACCCTTCGTCAACAGTATCAGATACCCTTCATCGACAGTCACAGTGACTCTTCATCAGCAGTCACAGTGACTCTTCATCAGCAGTCACAGTGACCCTTCGTCGACAGTCACAGTGACCCTTAAAATGCATCCGACAACAACAAGATAGATATATGAAACGAATCCTAATACACAACGCAGAGATTGTCAACGAGGGCCTGCGCAAACAAGGCTCTCTCGTGATAGAAAACGGCCGCATCGCCGAGATACTGACCGACGGCCGCCCCCTCTCCGCCCCTTGCGACGAGACCATCGACGCCACGGGCTGCTGCCTCCTGCCGGGCGTCATCGACGACCACGTGCACTTCCGCGACCCAGGCCTGACGCACAAGGCCGACATCCTCAGCGAGAGCCGCGCCGCAGCCGCCGGAGGAGTGACGTCCATCATGGACATGCCCAACACCAACCCGCCGACCACGACGCTCGAGGCCCTGGAGCAGAAGCAGGCGCTCTTGGCAGAGAAGTGCGTGGTGAACCACTCATGCTACTTCGGCGCGACCAACGACAACTACGGCCTCTTCCCCCGCCTGGACAAGACGCGCGTCTGCGGCATCAAGCTCTTCATGGGCTCCAGCACGGGCAACATGCTCGTCGACCGCAGGGACAGCCTGCGCCGCATCTTCAGCGGTACGGACATGCTCATCGCCGCCCATTGCGAAGACCAGGACATCATACGCCGCAACACCGAGAAGTACCAGGCACAGTTCCTCGAAGGCGCACAGATACCCGTCAACAAGCATCCCAACATACGCACCGTACAGGCCTGCTACGCCTCCTCCAAGCTGGCCGTGCAACTGGCCACCGAAGCCGGCGCCCGCCTGCACGTGCTCCACATCTCCACGGCCAAGGAACTGCCCCTCTTCAGCAACGCCCCCCTGGACGGGCAGAAGAAGATAACGGCCGAAGCCTGCGTGGCCCACCTGCTCTTCGACATGAAAGACTACAAGGCACTGGCCGCCTGCATCAAGTGCAACCCCGCCATCAAGCGGCAGACCGACCGCGACGCCCTGAGGCAAGCCGTCAGGGACGGGCAGATAGACGTCATCGCCACCGACCACGCCCCCCACCTGCTGACCGAAAAGACCGGCGGCGCGCTGCGGGCAGCCTCGGGCATGCCGATGGTGCAGTTCTCGCTGGCCAGCATGTTGCGCTTAGTGGACGAAGGCATCTTCCCCTTGGAGACCGTAGTAGAGAAGATGTGCCACAACCCCGCCCGGCTGTTCCGCATCGAAGGCCGTGGCTTCATCCGCGAAGGCTACCACGCCGACCTCGTCCTTGTCCGGCCCCACACCCATTGGCAACTGACACGAGAAAAGATACTAAGCAAATGCGGCTGGAGCCCCCTGGAGGGACAGACCTTCGACTGGCAAGTAGAAAAGACCTTTGCCAACGGACACCTCGTCTACGACCACGCCACGGGAGTGGACGACACCTATCGCGGAGAGGAGCTGCGCTTCCATGCCTGAACAGCATTACACGGTACGCGACATACGCCCCTACATCAACTGGACGTACTTCTACCACGCCTGGGGCTTCCGGCCCACCGCCACCGGGTGTGAAGAAGCCGTCCGCCTGCGCCGCGAAGCCGAAGCTCTCTTGGACGAACGCTCCGGCGAGGTGGCAGCCCACTGCCTCTACCGCCTCTGCCACGCCAACTCCGAGGGCGACGACCTCTGGATAGAAGGCACACGCTTCCCCCTGCTCAGGCAACAACGTACCCATCAAGAAGGCGCCCCCTACCTCTGCCTCAGCGACTTCGTGCGCCCCCTCTCGTCCGGCATCCCCGACACGGTAGGCCTCTTTGCCGCCACAGCCGCCCTGTCCCCCACCGACACCCCCGGCGACCCCTACGCCCACCTCCTGTCGCAAACCCTCAACGACCGCCTGGCCGAAGCCGCCACCGAACGGATGCACCTCTACGTCCGCAAAGAAGCCTGGGGATACGCCCCCGACGAAGACCTCCCTATTTCAGGCCTGCTGGCCGAACATTTCCAGGGCATCCGCCCCGCCGTGGGCTATCCCTCCCTGCCCGACCAGTCCGTCAACTTCCTCATCGACCGCCTGCTCTGCCTGCGGCGCATCGGCATCACCCTCACCGAAAACGGAGCCATGCACCCGCACAGTTCCGTCTCAGGCCTGATGCTGGCCCATCCAGCCGCCCGCTACTTCGCCATAGGCACCATCGGACAAGACCAGCTAAAAGACTATGCCTGCCGCCGGGGATACCCCGTGGAGAAGATGCAAAAGTTCCTGGCCTCCCTGCTTGCATAACCCATAAATGTCATTAACTTTGCACGAGCTTGTGATTTATCAACCATCCATACGACTCATATAGTAAAAACAGCCCGTCAGGAAATCTTTAGCAAGAAGATGGAAAACATAGAGCAAGAGTTTATAACAACGATACAGAGCTACGAACGCGTCATCTACAAAGTGTGCTACATGTACACCACGCCCGACACACCTCTGAACGACCTGTACCAGGAAGTCGTGCTCAACCTGTGGAAAGCGTTCGCCAAGTTCAGGCATGAGTGCAAAGCCTCCACCTGGATATACCGCATCGCCCTGAACACCTGCATCAGCTTCATCCGCAAGGGGAAGAACAAGCCCGAAACCGTCACCCTGACACCGGCCTTCGACCGGACAGAAGACGACGACGAGACGGAAGCCATGCTCAGGCAACTCTACCGGATGATTAACCGCCTGGGACAACTCGAGAAATCCATCATCCTGCTCTACCTGGAGGAGAAGAGCTACGAAGAAATAGCCGACATTACGGGATTGACGGTGACCAACGTAGCTACCAAGCTGAGCCGCATCAAAGACAAACTGAGGAAAATGAGAAAGGAGGACTAAACATGGAACTGGATGAACTGAAGAAATCATGGAACGTGGTAGACACGCAACTGGACAAGAAAGTGCTGGTAGACGAACAAGAGATAACCAAACTCATCTCCAGCGGGAAAGCCGATACACAGAAACACTTGGGACGGCTCAACCTCGTGCAGCGTCTTTCGTTGTGCGTAGGAGGAGGGTTGTTGCTCCTGCTCATACTTGCTTGGATATGGGTACCAGAACTCATAGGCGCTAAAGAAGACATCCTTAGAAGAGGCATCATCCTGCTGGCATTTTTGGTCACCAGCCTGATAGTCGGATTATTGTGGGACTGGAAAACCCTCCGGTACCTCAAGTCTATACGCATTGACGAAATGAGCATCGTAGAAGTCAGCCGACGCATGAACACCTTCCGGAGCCGGATGCGCAATGAAGTCATTGCCGTCTGCATCTGGGCTGTTGTCTTCAATGCCCTCTACTATTGGACAATGGGCTACTACCAGGCTCCTCCTGCCACCCAAGCATGGATTATCACCCTACTGCTGGCTGCCGACATACTCATCATCTACATCCTCTACAAGAAGGTCATGTACAAATACATCAACGGCATCCGTAAAAATATTGAAGAGTTGAAAGACATATGCACCGAATAACCCTGCTCCTACTCATTGTCCTGCTGGTTCCGGACCTGTATATCTATTTCACCTACATGGTCCGGAGATTGAGGAACACGCTCCTGCGCTTCTCCTACTGGATTCCGACCCTGCTGTTGGCACTTCTCTACATCTATTTCATGTTCCTCACGGGTGACAACGCCATGTCCCACCACACGCTCGGCATCGGGCGGCTGGCCATCGCCATCATGCTGTTTGCCGTACCCAAACTACTCTTCATGCTCATCTCAGCCACAGGCAACTTACTGCACCTCTTCATCCGCCCATGCCCACGCCGCCCGTTCACCCTGCTCGGCATAGTCTTGGCCATCGTCTGTTTCGGATGCATCGCCTACGGTTCATTCATCGGCATCACACGTTTCGAAGTCAAAGAAGTAGAATACACTTCCAGCCGACTTCCCTCCGGTTTTGACGGCTACCGCATCGTGCAACTGTCTGACATCCACATCGGCAGTTGGCAAGGACATCCGGAAGCGGTACAGGAATTAGTGGATTTGGCCAACAGCCAACACCCCGACTTAATGGTCTTCACGGGAGACCTGATTAACCAACAAAGCCACGAACTGGATGCCTTCCGGGATATTCTTTCACAACTCCAGGCCGAGGATGGCGTCTACTCCATCCTCGGAAACCACGATTACGGCACCTACTACCACTGGAAAAGCCCTGAAGAAGATGCAGAAAACCTGCAATATCTTCTCCAACAACAGGAAAGAATGGGCTGGAAAATGCTGAACAACACCCATGCTATCATCCGCCACAACGGCGACAGCATTGCCCTGGCCGGGGTAGAAAATGATGGCGAGCCTCCCTTCTCCCAACATGCCGACCTTTCACGCGCTTTGCAAGGAACGGAAGGTATGTACAAGATACTGCTCAGCCACAACCCCACGCATTGGCGTCGTGAAGTACTCCCCGATTCAGACGTAAACCTAATGCTGGCTGGACATACCCATGCCATGCAAGGTATCCTGTTCGGGCGTTCATTAGCCGAACTTAAGTATCCCGAATGGCGAGGCTTATACCAAGAAGATGGCCGCGCCTTGTATGTCAATATCGGCATCGGCTACGTGGGGCTTCCTTTCCGATTCGGAGCCTGGCCGGAAATTACGGTAATTACGCTAAGAAAAACCGATTGACAAAATATCGCAGGAGTTTTAGTGAGAATAAAACGGCAGGTTTCATTTTTCATTTGCCTTCATTTCCGCCAGCACACCACACGTCAACGGGATAGCCAAAAGAAACGTCAACATGTCCGACACAGCCTGACACATCTCCACCCCCTGCAACCCAAACAGGCGAGGCAACAGAAAAATGAGAGGTACGAAGAACAACCCCTGCCGGGCGGACGAAAGCAAGGTGGCACGCACGGGCTTGCGGATAGTTTGGAGCATCATATTGCTGATGATAATCCACGCACCCAGTGGATAGGTAACCAATTGCCAACGCAAGGCCGCCGCCCCAGTGCTCACCACTGCCGGGTCACCTCGCCGGAAGAGCTCGACCACCTCCTCGGCATAACCAAAGCAAACAATGGCGAACAGGAGCAGGAAGATAAAACCCACCTTCACACAAAACCAAAATCCCTGACGTACACGGGCGTAAAGACCTGCCCCATAATTGAAGCCACACACGGGTTGGAATCCTTGCCCAAAACCTATCAGGAACGAATTGATGAACATCCCGATACGCGACACAATGGCCATGCCCGCAATAGCCGCATCTCCATAAGCCCCCGCCGACACGTTAAGCAACATCGTCGACACGCTGGCCAGCCCCTGGCGCGCTAACGACGGGGTGCCACCACCGACAATCTCGCGGACGAAAGCCCACGTGGGCGTAAAATGACGCCAGCGGATGCGGATATTCCCTCCACGTCCCGCCATCAAAAGCAACAAGACGAAACTGCACATCTGGCTGACGGACGTAGCCCATGCCGCCCCTGCGATACCCATCCCTAAACCGAAAATCAAAACAGGATCCAAAACCACATTGATCACCGCCCCCGACACAATGCCCACCATTGCATAGGCCGCATTGCCCTGGAAACGCATCTGGTTGTTCAGCACCAACGATGCCGTCATAAACGGCGCGCCCAACAGAATGACGCCCAAATATTCTTCCGTATAAGGCAAGATAGTAGGCGTCGAACCCAACAACACGGAAAGCGGCGTCAGAAACGCCCATCCACCCACAGCCAGTAGCAATCCGATAGCGAAAGCCAGAAAAAAACCAGTGGATGCCATCCGTTCGGCATTAGCCATATCCTGTGCCCCCAAGCGGCGCGAGATGTAATTGCCCGATCCGTGACCAAAAAAGAACCCCACAGCCTGGATGATAGTCATAAACGAAAAAACCACGCCCACGGCCGCCGTGGCTTGGGTATTGATTTTCCCCACGAAATACGTATCGGCCATATTATAGAACGACGTCACCAACATGCTGATGATTGTGGGCACCGCCAGCGACATAATAAGCCGGGGTACAGGGCGAGTGGTCAGGTGGAGGAAATTCTCCTGGGTCGTATGGGCGTATCTCATATTATAATAAACTGATAAGAGGACAGGGTAACGAGATAACCTGGTTCCATTATACAACAGAGACACAAGAGATAAAGTAATCCCTCGCAGCCTTGTTAACCCGTCCCCCTCGTCAACTAATGTCCTTTTCCCTGCAAAGGTACAGGCAAACGGCGATACTTTGTCCTTCCGAATACAACTATTTGCAGGCAAATTAATACAATTTCGCAAAGATACGCCCCTACTCTTCCGAAAATCCCGTATCTTTGCCGCCATTGATAAAAACAATAGAATAATGAAAAAAGCAATCTTTTGCCTGATGCTCCTTCTGGTGAGCATCGGCCACGCATCGGCACAGACCAAGGCGGAAATCAAGTTTGACAAAACCACGCACGATTTCGGCACTTTCTCCGAAGAAGATCCCGTCGTCACCTGCACCTTTACATTCACCAACGTGGGCAAGGCGCCCCTTGTCATCCACCAAGCCATTGCCTCGTGCGGGTGTACTGTCCCCAAATACACGCAAGAACCTGTCCTGCCGGGGAAAACGGGCACCATCACCGTCACTTATAACGGCACGGGACGTTACCCCGGGCATTTCCGTAAGTCCATCACTCTGCGCACCAATGCCGAGACCGAAATGCTCCGCCTCTACATTGAAGGCGAAATGAAAGCCAAAGGTGAAAAATAGAATACGACTTGCCACATCCGGACTGATTATTCAACCATAAATAAAGATAAACAGATATGAACTATAATAAGAGAATTGAATACGGTTAACGGTAATTAGCATATTTATGCGAGTTATCGTGTATGGAAAGCTCGTCGGGGCTGATTGCTCA
>CASEKR010000087.1 GCA_949288585.1 uncultured Bacteroides sp.
TTACAAAAGCCCTTATTCAATCACCGAGGTGGCAACTTTGATCCGTATCTCCGCCATGGAAAGGACTGACCTGCGAACCTTGATAACCAAACAGGACGACTCAATCATTTCAAACCAAAATGTCAAAGAACGCACTTTATTTGATGACATTTAAACCTGTGCGATTTTATTGCACCAGTAGTATTCATAATACACAAAAACCGTATATTTTGCATATAAAACAAATAGACGGCAACACCTTGCAATAAGGTATTACCGTCTATTTATCTGATTATTAGCTGATAATTATCAGCCTTCAATAGCAGCCTGCGCCGCAGCCAGTCGGGCAATAGGCACACGATAAGGCGAGCAGCTGACGTAATTCAAACCTACTTTGTGACAGAACTTCACGGAAGAAGGTTCACCACCATGCTCACCACAAATGCCACATTTCAGATCGGGACGAACGGCACGACCTTTCTCCGTAGCCATGCGGATGAGCTGGCCAACGCCATTCTGGTCGAGCACTTGGAAGGGGTCTACCTTCAGGATCTTCTTCTCCAAATAGATGGGGAGGAAGGAAGCAATATCGTCGCGAGAATATCCGAAGGTCATTTGCGTCAAGTCGTTGGTACCGAACGAGAAGAACTCGGCAGACGAAGCGATGCGGTTGGCAGTCAGGGCGGCACGCGGCACTTCAATCATCGTACCTACCTTAAAGTCGATGCTGTCGCCTACCTCGGCAAACAACTTAGCGGCTTCGGCACGGATCACCTCTTCCTGTTGCTTGAACTCGTAGAGGATACCGGTCAGCGGCACCATGATTTCAGGATGCGTTTCAATGCCTTCTTTCTTCAGTTCAAGGGCGGCACCAAGGATAGCACGTGTCTGCATCTGCGTGATTTCGGGATACGTGTTGCCCAAGCGGCATCCGCGATGTCCCAACATCGGATTGTGTTCGCACAAAGCTTCTACGCGTTGCTGGATGTATTTCAAATCAACGCCCATGGCATCGGCCATTTCTTGTTGTCCCTTCAAATCGTGGGGTACGAACTCGTGCAAAGGCGGATCGAGCAAGCGGACTGTAACAGGATATCCGGCCATTGCCTTGAAGATACCCTTGAAGTCGGCTTGCTGGTAAGGCAAAATTTTATGGAGAGCTTTGCTACGGCCTTCGGCATCCTCTGCAAGAATCATCTCGCGCATAGCCTTGATTTTCTCGCCCTCAAAGAACATGTGTTCCGTGCGGCACAGTCCGATACCTACGGCACCGAAGCTACGTGCCACGGCCGCATCGTGCGGGGTGTCGGCATTGGTACGTACTTGCAAACGAGCATATTTGTCGGCCAACTTCATCAACTCAGCGAAGTCTCCGGAGAGTTCGGCTGCTTTGGTTTCTACCTTTCCTTCGTAAACCTCGCCCGTGCTACCATTGAACGAAATGAAGTCGCCTTCCTTCAACGTGACACCATCTACTTCCACGGTACGTTTCTTATAATCAATATTCAAGGCACCTGCACCCGATACGCAGCATTTGCCCATACCACGGGCTACTACGGCAGCGTGCGAGGTCATGCCACCACGTGCGGTCAAGATACCTTCGGCAACGGTCATACCGGCCAAGTCTTCGGGCGAAGTCTCGATACGAACCATCACTACGCGCTTACCCGCAGCACGCCATGCGGCAGCATCATCGGCGAAGAATACAATTTGTCCGCAAGCAGCCCCCGGAGATGCAGGGAGGCCACGAGTCAGGACTTTGGCTTTCTTCAAGGCTTCCTTGTCGAATACGGGATGTAGAAGTTCATCCAGCTTATTGGGTTCGCAACGCATCAACGCAGTCTTTTCGTCGATGAGTCCCTGACGGAGCATATCCATGGCTATCTTCACCATAGCAGCACCCGTGCGTTTGCCATTACGTGTCTGAAGGAACCAAAGTTTCCCTTCCTGCACGGTGAACTCCATATCTTGCATGTCGTGATAGTGATTCTCCAACTTCGTCTGGAGGGCATCCAATTCTTTATAGATTTCCGGCATGGCTTCTTCCATGGACGGATACTTAGAAACACGTTCTTCTTCGCTCACACCGGCCAATTCTGCCCAACGCTGCGAGCCAATCTTCGTAATTTGCTGCGGCGTGCGGATACCAGCTACTACGTCCTCGCCTTGTGCGTTGATGAGGTATTCACCATTGAAAAGGTCTTCGCCCGTAGCGGCATCACGGCTGAAGCATACGCCTGTGGCGGAAGTATTGCCCATGTTGCCGAACACCATGGCCTGCACGTTGACAGCCGTTCCCCATTCGTCGGGTATTCCTTCCATCTTACGATAAAGGATGGCGCGCTCGTTCATCCAAGAGTTAAACACGGCGCAGATGGCGCCCCAAAGCTGGTCGTAGGCATTGGTGGGGAATTCCTTCCCTGTGGCTTCCTTCACGGCTTCCTTGAAGCGCTTTACCAACGTCTTCAGATCCTCCACTTCCAATTCATTGTCCAGACGTACGCCTTTGGCCTTCTTCACGTCTTCAATGATGGCTTCGAAGGGGTCGATGTCGTCCTTGTTGGTGGGTTTCATCCCCAACACCACGTCACCGTACATCTGTACGAAGCGACGGTAGGAATCCCATGCGAAGCGTTCGTTGCCTGTCTTGCGGGTCAAGCCGGCCACCACTTCGTCATTCAGTCCCAGATTAAGGATGGTATCCATCATGCCCGGCATGGAAGCACGCGCACCCGAACGTACGGATACGAGCAACGGGTTCTCCACGTCACCGAACTTGGAGTTCATCAAAGTCTCGACTTGTGCAATGGATTTTTCCACATCGTCTTTCAGGAGTTCGACCACTTTATCCTGCCCCATCTCGTAATATTCGGCACAGACTTCGGTGGTGATAGTGAAGCCGGGAGGTACCGGTACTCCGATTAAATTCATTTCTGCCAGATTGGCACCCTTGCCACCCAGAAGGTTACGCATGTCGGCACGTCCTTCGGCCTGGCCATTTCCAAAAGTATAAACTCTTTTCTTGTCCATGATAAAAGTTTAAGTTATTAAACAATATCTTTTTCTGTTCGCAAAGCTAAGGATATTTCATAAGATTATGAAACTTTTTGGAGGAAAAATGACAAGAAATTGCAATTTCTACTTTGCAATATAGCCCTCGCTCCCGACAAGCTTCCTGCTTACAGGAGCCAGAACACCTCTCCCAGCATGGAGGTGTGGTCTTCACCAAAGGCAAGCAACGTATTGGAGGGCTTTGCACTCGCTCCTGCAAGAGTAGGTTTTCTCAGAAGAAATGCCTAATTTTGCGCACTCAAACTTAATAATCTTAGATAAAAGTGGCTAGAAAAAAGAAAGAAATGCCCCTGTTGGAAGGCATCTCCATCACGGGAGTGGCTGCCGAAGGAAAAGCCATCGCCAAGGTGGACAACCTGGTCGTATTCGTACCCTATGTCGTACCGGGCGACGTGGCAGACCTGCAAGTCAGGCGCAAGAAGCACAATTATGCGGAAGCGGAAGCGGTAAACATCCGCCAATATTCCCCCCTGCGGGCAACGTCCTTCTGCCAGCACTACGGCGTGTGCGGAGGATGCCAATGGCAGATACTTCCTTATGCGGAACAATTGAAATACAAACAACAACAAGTGACAGACAACCTGACACGAATCGGGAAAGTGGCACTCCCGGAGATTTCGCCCATCCTTGGCTCGGAACAAACGGAAGGATACCGCAACAAACTGGAGTACACTTTCTCCAACAAGCGTTGGCTCACGCGCGAAGAAGTGGCGCAAAACGTAGTCTACGAACAGATGAACGCCGTCGGCTTCCACATCCCGGGGGCTTTCGACAAGGTGCTGGCCATTGACAAATGCTGGCTCCAAGACGATGTATCCAACCGCATCCGCAACGCCATACGCGACTATGCCTACGAACACCGGTACACGTTCATCAACCTACGTACCCACGAAGGCATGTTACGCAACCTCATCATACGGACTTCTTCCACCGGGCAACTGATGGTCATCCTCGTGGCGCAAGTTAAAGAAGACGGAGAAATGAAACGCTTTGAGGAACTCCTGCAATACGTGGCCGATTCGTTTCCGGAAATCACCTCCTTACTATACATTATTAATAATAAGGTAAACGACTCCATCGGAGATTTGGATGTCCACACTTTCCGAGGACAAAACTACATCCTCGAAGAAATGGAAGGGCTGCGCTTCAAGATCGGCCCCAAGTCATTCTATCAAACCAATTCGCGCCAGGCCTACAATTTATATAAGATAGCCCGCCAATTTGCCGGGCTTACGGGAGAAGAACTTGTGTACGACCTTTACACGGGCACGGGCACCATTGCCAACTTCGTCTCGCGCCAGGCGCGCCGGGTGATAGGCATCGAATACGTCCCCGAAGCCATCGAGGATGCCCGCGTAAATTCCGAGATAAACGGCATCGGCAACACCTTGTTCTTTGCTGGGGATATGAAAGATATCCTGACCGCAGACTTCATCCGCGAGCATGGGAACCCCGACGTCATCATCACCGACCCTCCCCGCGCTGGCATGCATCCCGACGTGGTGGACGTCATCCTCCAGGCGGCGCCTAAGCGCATCGTCTATGTAAGCTGCAACCCGGCTACCCAGGCGCGCGACCTCCAACTGATGAACGCGAAATATAGCGTGAAAGCGGTGCAACCCGTGGATATGTTCCCGCACACGTACCACGTGGAGAATGTGGTTTTGCTCGAGAAAAGACCCGAAGAATGACTCCCCCAATAAGCCCATACATGATATGAAAGAAAAAAGATACGCCAAAGCACAAGCCCAATATACGGATTACGTGGTGAAAGAACCCACGGAACTGATGCTTTTCCTGTCCGCCATGATGCCCCAGGCCAGTCGGACAAAAATCAAATCGTTACTCTCGAAACGCATTGTTTACGTAGACAACACCATTACCACCCAATACAATTTCCTCCTCAAACCCGGGATGAAAGTCCGCATAAGCCGGAACAAGAACGTGCATGAGTTCCATTCCCGTCTCTTGAAGATTATATATGAAGACGCCTACCTCATCGTGATTGACAAGAACGAAGGCCTGCTCTCCGTCAATACTGAAAGGCAAAAAGAACGCACGGCCGTCACCATCCTGAACGAATATGTCCGCCAGTCCGGACGGCAGAACCGAGTATATATAGTCCACCGCTTGGACCGCGACACTTCGGGACTGATGATGTTTGCTAAAGATGAGAAGACCCAGCACACCCTCCGCGACAATTGGCACCAGATTGTGTTCGACCGCCGGTACGTAGCGGTGGTGAACGGCGAGGTGGAACGTAGCGAAGGCGTCGTCCGCTCGTGGCTTACCGACCGTACGCTCTACGTCTATTCCAGCCCGACGGACGACGGCGGCAAGGAATCCATCACGCACTACCGCGTCATCAAGCGCAAGAACGGCTACTCATTGTTAGAACTCAACCTGGAAACGGGTCGGAAAAACCAAATCCGCGTACACATGCAAGACTTGGGACACCCCATCGTGGGAGACGGGAGATATGGGTTTGAAGAAGCTCCCAACCCCTTGGGACGCCTGGCACTCCACGCCTTCAAGCTCTGTTTTTACCATCCGGTGACGGGTGAAGTGATGCGTTTTGAGACCCCCTACCCGCCCGCATTCAAGGCTTTGTTCAATTGAACGAGGAAAATCCCCGATGCAGCCGGGTAGATAAAAAAACTGACAGCAGTCTGGAAGGCATTTTCCGGAAAACAAACTGCTGCCGCCATTGTTACCTGCCGATGGCAGTATCGTTTCCCGATGATGGCGGCATCGCAGGACGATGATGGCGGCAGTGTTTGGGGGCTTGATGAAAATAGGAAAAGGGGATGCGCCATACTGTTTGTTATGAGGCATCCCCTTTTCCTATTGTGGGAGGTATCTGTTTCCCTGTCTGTCATGTTTCGACTCCGCTTCGCTCCGCTCAACATGACAGAGAAAGCGATTTTTAACAGGCTCTTAAGTAAAACGGAAGAAATACTTAAGTGTTTCGGCGGACATAGAACGCCGAAGCGGGAAGGCATTAAAAAATACGACAAGACAGTGCGAGAACAACGGCAAGATGCCGCATCACGCGGGATGATTCTCTGCAAAAGTGGCCATTCGCCCGTCCAACAGTCCGTATTGATGATCCTGAATGAACGAAGTACATATCCGCAATCCCTCCTGGGAACTGCCCGTGGTCGACAGGGGGATGGCACTGACTCCGTAATACATCAGTTCGTGAGCCAGTTCGTCGCCCTTCATGCCAGGATACCCGATGGTGAAATAAAATCCGTCGCCCACGGGTTCATCCAAGTCTTTGTCATAAACCAAGCGGAAACCATGGCGCAAGAAAATCTCTTTCAGCTTCCGGGCCCGGTCGCCATACGTGCGCACGTCGTCCAGGAAGTGGTAACTCCCGTCGTTGGCGGCACGCATCATGGCAGCCAACGCATATTGGGCGGCATGCCCCGTGCCCGAAGAGAGCGCGTAGAGCACCCGGTGGACGAACGTGGTACCGAAGGTTCCTCCCCCGTAACGTTCGTCCAGTCCCGAGAAAGGCCGGTGGTAGAGAGCGTCCGAGATGCATACCACGCCGATGCGTTCGCCGGCATAGCTGAATGCCTTAGAACCTGAGATAAGCAACACGTAATTGTCCGTATAGCGGGCCACGGTAGGTTGAAAAGGCGGTTCGAAAGGATGCCCCAGATCACGCCGAAAATCCATCGCGAAGTAGGCCAAGTCTTCCAGCACGGTCACGTCATACTGATTGGCCAGGCGTCCGATGGTGCGGAGTTCATCTTCTTTGAAGCAAATCCAGGAAGGGTTGTTGGGGTTGGAGTAGATGAGCGCCGCAATGTTCCCCCGCTTCAAGTAACTCTCCAGTTTAGGGCCGAGTTTCTCGCCCCGGAAATCATAGACATCAAAAGTCTCGTACTTCGCCCCCATGACTTTCACTTGTTGCTTCTGCACGGGGAATCCAGGGTCGACGAACAAGATGGTATCCCGTTCCGGCCGGCATTGGGTGCAGGTCAGGAAGGCAGCGAACGTACCCTGCATGGAGCCGGTGACGGGCACGCACCCTTCGGGAGCGACATCCACGCCCACGAACGCACGGACAAAGCGCGAGGCTTCGCGCTTCAGCACGTTCTCTCCGTTGATGTCCGGATAGAGACTGGCCACTCCCCGGCGCAAGGCTTCTATTTCCGCCTCCACGCCCACGGACGACGGAGGCAATCCGGGCACGCCCATTTCCATTTTGATAAACTCCACGCCCGAAGCAGCTTCGGCTTTCGATGCGATGGCTTTTATTTCGCGGATAGTAGCGCGGGAGAAATCGGTGACGCCCATTTCCTGGGCAAGGTTATCAATGATTTGTCGGTTGACAGGTGTTTTTCCCATGATTTTTCTTGTTTTTTTTATTGATAATAAGATCATAATGATTATGGGGAACAAAAGTAGCAAAAACTCCGGAAATCTTGTCCCGGCTATGCAAATATTTTACCCTTCCGCTTTCCGGGGCAATAAATCTTCCTGGATATTGCCCATGGCTCCCCAAAGACTATACCTTGCTTCGGGATTCAAATGCTCCAACCGATGGAAGATTTCTTTCATCTGCGTGCGCCCGGACAGGTTTTCATAAGGGCATCCTTTTTTCTGCTGTGGCCAGGCCCGCAAGCGGCCTAGTTCCTTCAGGTCGTCTTCATGCACCAGGCAAAGCGGGCGTATTAGGGTCATTTGGAATTTCTTCATCAAGAGTTTGGGTGGCATGGCGGAAAAAGCGCCCTGATAAGTGAGATTCATCAGCAACGTCTGCAGGATGTCATCCATGTGATGCCCCAAAGCTATTTTATTACACCCCAATTCATGTGCCAAAGTGAAAAGGGCTTTCCGCCGGTTCCATGAACAGAGAAAGCAGGGCGACTTGCGCTTATCCGTAGAAGCATCGAACGACGACTCGCGGTAATAGAAAGGGATGCCCAGCCCTTGGCAAAAACGCTCCAGCCAGTCCACGTCGCTCCGATAGCCGACGTTCGTGATGGCGATGTGCGCTACGGCTATGCGGAAACGCGGCTTCCAGATGCGTGAACGGCGCGCCAACAACTCGGTAAGCGCCAACGAGTCCTTTCCTCCGGACAGCCCCACGAGGATATGGTCGTCCTCCTCGATTAACCCGTAATCTACAATGCCTTTCATAAAGCGGCGCTCAATCCGCGCCATCAATGCTTTCTCTTCGCCCGATGCCGTATTCATATCCTTATATACCCGTTGGCGGAATTAAATTAGCGCATATTTAACTCTGCCAATGGGTCTCTCATTTTTATAGTTAATATATTGCAGGATTGTAAGTGCGCTAA
>CASEKR010000088.1 GCA_949288585.1 uncultured Bacteroides sp.
ACGCCGGGCACCCAGCTGCTCCACAGCGAGATGGAAGGCGAACGGATGGACTTCTACACCACGGACCTGCAACGCATCAACGCCTGGAAGTTCTACCTCTCACAGGAGCATTCGCTGAAGAATGGTTGGGGGCTGAACTACGGGGCTGTCTATACGACGAGCGTGGACAATTCGCAGCAACTCTACTTTGAAGACACGAGTGAACAAGTTGACGAGGCAACAAGTGGTGCGCTGCCGCCCGATATGAAGTCAAGGCGGAGGGAGCAGACGCTGAACTTCTACGCGGGCCTCAATAAGAACTTCGGGCAGAAATGGATGCTGGACGCTTCGCTGGCGGGGGAGCGGTATAAGACGCCCGTGTGGGATGAGTGGGACATGTATCCCGTCCTCAACCTGACGTACTTGTGGGATGAGTGGGACATGTATCCCGTCCTCAACCTGACGTACTTGCCTGCGCAGGGGCATATCCTCCAGTTGGGCTTCAACAGCAACAAGAGCTATCCCGCCTATTGGGAGGTGCAGGATGCCGTGTCCTACTTGGGCGGGGGCTACTCCGAGATACAGGGCAACCCGCTCTTGAAGCCCGCGAAGTTTTACCAAGTCTCGCTGAACTATGTGCTGAAGTCGAAGTACGTCTTCGCCGCCTGGTTCAATCACAACAAGGATTACGCCGTGCAGACGCTCTACCAGTCGCCCCGGGAACTGCTGGAGATATACCGTTCGGTGAACTTTGACTTCCTGCAACAGGCGGGTGTGCAGGCTTCCGTGCCCTTCAAGGCGGGCAAGTGGTTGGACTCCCGCCTGACACTTATGGGCACTTGGACTCGTGCAAAGGACCGGGATTTCTACGACTTGCCTTTCGACCGGCATCTCCTGGCGGGCATAGCGGTGTTGAACAGCACCTTCACGCTCCCCGTCAAGCCCGACTTGCGCCTGACGCTCAATGGCTTCTTCCAAAGCGGAAGCATCCAAGGCATCTACGACCTGCCCGCCAGCGGCAACCTCGACCTCTCTTTGCGCTATGCCTTCGCCCGGGGCAAATGTGTCCTCACGGCGTGGTGCAAAGATGTCTTCGAGACGGCGGGCATCAGTCCCCGCATCCGCTTCGGGCGGCAGTGGGTGACGAACGATTACTCGTGCTTCCGCAGCGTGGGCGTGTCCTTTGCGTGGAGGTTCGGCGGCTATCAGGAGAAGAAAAGGGAAGGGGTGGATACGTCGCGGTTCAAATATTCGTATCTTCGCGACAGGACTTTATGATGACGGTTATGAATGCAAAGTTTCTTTCCCTCCTTGTTCCGTGCCTGTTGCTCTCCGCCTGTGCCCATCGGGCAAAAACAGAGCCTCGGGAGTCGGTGCCGGCAGTGGATAGCACGATAATGGTGAAGGCGGATACCCTCTCCCGGACGGTGCCGGATTCCGTGCTTTCCCTCATCTATCCGCAAGGCTCTTATCCCTATTCGTCAGAGGCGATGAGTGCCTTCATGGATTCGCTCCGGGCGCGGCTGAAAGCTGTGGGCGACCCGCGTCTGACGGACAACATCGTGACGTCTGGCGCAAGGGCGGACGGAGTGGAGTTCGGATTGATTATGAATACAGAAGAATGGCGCGCGCTGTTCCGCCGCAAGGTCTCCGATTCGCCCCTTATCCGCTTCACGGGTTCGGATGGCACGGAGCCTTGCACCCTGGTGGGAACGGACGATACGCTGGGCGTGTGGATAGTGCCCGAACGTCCCGCTTTTCCCTGCTCGGCGGAAGAGGCTACCTTTATTATCTATAATGATCGGGACGACGAGGTGGAGACAGGTTTGAGTTATACCTTGGCCTATGAGTGCGACGGGAGGTGGTATGTCCTGCCTATCAACCCCAACTTCTTTTCGCTGGGCATCAGCATCCTCCCGCAGGATAGCTATACTTTCACGGCCAGCCTCTATCCCAACATCCATCCCAACAGCCCCGGCCGCTACCGCTTCTTCAAGAAGGTGGAGATTGACGGGCAAGAGGTGACGCTGATGGCGGACTTCCGGCTGGAGTAGCAGGCGGGGCGTTTCCTGGCCAACCTCACTTTCTACGGCTTCGGCATCTACATGGTGCACTATTTCTTCGTGGGGCTATGCTATCAGATTGTCCAGACCCTCGTGTTGCCCGTGCCTTTGCGGATTCCTGCCTCGGCCCTGCTGATATTTGTCTTTTCGTGGAGCTTTACTTACGTGGTCAAGAAAGGACTGGGGCGCAAGGCGGTGTATCTGATGGGATAAAATAAGTCTTTGGGAAGAGCATTATTTCAGATAAATTCATACCTTTGCAGTATATGTTTTCTTACTCCAAAGAAAGTTTATGGAACAGAAAGAACTTTTTCCGAATGTTGATGATCGCCTGATGCTTCAACGCATCAAACAAAATGTACAGGAAATAGAAGCCGATGCCGAGGTTTGGCTTTACGGCTCACGTGCCCGTCAGGATGCCCGTCGGGATTCGGATTGGGATGTATTGGTGCTTTCTTCCAAACCCAAACTTACCTTTCAGGAAGAAGAAGCATTTATGGATCATATTTGTGACTTAATGGTGGAGACGGGACAAGTCATCCAACTTTTTGCTTATGGCAAGCAAGATTGGCATACACATCATGTTGTCACCCCCTTTTATCAGAATGTACAAACAGATGCGATACGGTTATGAAGGAAGAAATGGATAATATGACCGCTTACATCCGTTATCGGTTGGAGAAAGCGGAAGAGGTATATCAGGCTGCCTGCATTTTGTGTGAAGCCAATCAGTGGAATTCGGCCGTGAATCGGTTATATTATGCCTGTTTCTATGCCGCTTCGGCTTTATTGCTTTACAAACATATCTCAGCGAAATCTCATGCGGGTGTCATTGGGCAATTCTCGGAGCATATCGTTCGTCCGGGGATTGTTTCGAAAGAGGACTTCCGTGTTTATGCCAAGTTGTTGAATTGGCGGGCTAAAGGAGATTATAGTGATTTGTATGATTTCTGTCAAGAAGACGTTGAGCCAATGATGCCGAAGGTGAGGCATTTCATAGATGTGGTATCGGAATTGATACTTTTATCATAGGGAAGAGAGGAACTTACCAAGGATGGATTTCCTATAAAGGGTTCAATCCTTGGCAAGTTTGTATTTAGAAGTTCTCATTTCTTCCGCGCCGCCACAGCCAGTATCACCCCCAGCGCCACGCCCAGCAGGGCGGCGAAGAGCACGCGCGTCTCTTCGGGCAGGAGGAAGGTGATGGTGTGTGCCGGATACCAGAAGAAGGGGATGGTCTTCTTGAAGACGAAGTTCCACTGCACGCGCCAGTTCATGCCTTGCATGATTTCGCCCATCGGTATCGGAGTGAACAATCCGCGCAGGGTGCCGCCCGTGGCCAGAATGTGCGTGTCCGTGATCTTGTGCAGGGTCATGAAGACGGGGGCGAAGATGGTGTTCATCGTGACGGAGATGGCCAAGGCCAGCAACACCTTCTCCATGGTGAGGGGACCAGCCATCAGTTCTGCGGGATGCGCCACGCCCAGGTAGCCGGCAAAGGCGGGCACGCCGGTGGAGAAGACCACAAAGGCCATGTTGATGCCCATGCCGAAGATGCCCCACACCACGGCGCGCGGCAGTATGCCGAAGCCGGGCTTCAGGTAGCGGCCCGTGCTGATGCGCAGGCCCAGCAACTCGCCCAAGGTGGAGAGGATGCCGAACTTCAGGAAGCTCATCACCATGCCGTGCGCGGCGTTGAACGATTGATAACTCCGGTAGAGTGCGTCACTTAGGAAGAAAGGGAGGAACAGGGCCACCACAATCAGCAGAAAAACAAGGTCTTTTTGTTTCATGGTTGTACATGTATTAAGTGGTTGATAATAAATGGTCAATGATTAATGATAAATGGTTAATGGGCGTCCAGCATCTTCATGGCGATGTCCAGGTAGCGGCGCATGTCGATGGTGAAGGGGCCTTCGTAGACATCGTGCCGCTTGCGGCCCAGGCGGACGACGATGGCATCTCGTGAGGGGATGGCGAAGATGTATTGCCCCAGCATCCCTCTCAGGCAGGGGATGACTTCGCCCCGGTAGGGATAAATCCACGTCTGGAGGCCGTAGTAGGAGAGGGAGTCACGTCCCCATTGGTCTTTCAGGTAAGAGGCGGGGTGCATCATCTCGTCCATATATGCCTTGGAAACCAGTTGGCGTCCGTCCCAATCCCCGTGGCGGAGCAGGAGGCGGCCGAAGCGGGCGGCATCGCGTGCCGTGGTGTGGAAGCAGCAGAAGGCTTTCTCGTCGCCGTTTTTCTTGTCCAGGAGCCAGTAGGCGTTGCATTCGGCCTGCATCGGTTTCCAAAGTTTTTCTTCGGCATATTGGCTCAGTGTCTGGCCGGTGGCGGCTTCGAGCGCGAAGGCCAGGAGTTGCGTCTCCCCGCTTCGGTAGGAGTATTGCACGCCGGGCTCGTCCACGACATCCAAACCTGTAACCAGTTCATATAGGTCATCCCCGTAATAGCCGTGCGTGGTGACGGAGAAGAGCGAGGCGTAGGATTCGTCCCAAGCCATGCCTCCGCTCATGGTGAGGAGGTGGCGCAGGGTGACGTCGGCTTGGCATCCCTTATTATATATAGGTATATAGCGCGATACGGGATCATCAAGGCTATGAATCTGTCCTTCGTCCAAGGCGATGCCCGTAAGGAGGCCTACGATGGTCTTGGTGGCGGAGTAGAGGTTGGATGTGAGCGTGTCGTTCCATCCGTCGCGGTAACTCTCGAAGAGGAGGCTGTCTTGGCGGATGACGAGGAAGGATATGGTGTGGAGCGAATCGAGGTAGGCTGCATCCTCAGCGGGCAGGACGTATTGGTTATAGCTCTTGGCATGGGGCCAATGCCAGACATTTGCGGCATCGTGGCGGACGGTGTCGCGGTGGAAAGTCTCCAAGTCGTCAATGACGGGCATGAAATGGATGAGTGCCTGGCGGGCGTAGTGGGGCAGGGAGAAGTAGGCGATGGCCAGTGCCAGGCAGATGGCCAGTGCTGTAAATAAGGGCTTCTTGAGGCGGTGTTTCATGGCGGGATTGGTTGATGAAGGATAATAATGAACGAAGAATGAAGAATCACGCTCCAATGAAACGCAAATTCTTCATTCTTCATTATTAGTTCTTCATTTAATAAGCGAAGAGCGGATAGTTCTTCATCGTCTCGTTGACGCGGGCACGTACCTTGGCGATGACTTCTTCGTTCTCCACGTTGCTCAGGACGGTTTCAATCATCTCGGCAATTTCCAGCATCAGGTCTTCCTTGGCACCGCGCGTGGTGATGGCGGGAGTGCCGAGGCGGATGCCCGAAGTCTGGAAGGCGGAGCGGGTGTCGAAAGGCACCATGTTCTTGTTCACCGTGATGTCGGCCGATACCAATGCTTTTTCGGCCACCTTTCCTGTCAAGTCGGGATACTTCGTGCGGAGGTCTACCAGCATGGAGTGGTTGTCCGTGCCGCCGCTCACGATGGTGAATCCACGGTCCATCAAGGCTTGTGCCAAGGCGGCTGCGTTCTTCTTCACTTGGGTGGCATATTCCTTCCATTCGGGCTGGAGGATTTCGTTGAAGGCCACGGCCTTGGCGGCAATGACGTGTTCCAGCGGGCCGCCCTGGATGCCGGGGAACACGGCAGAGTCGAGCAGCTGGGACATCATTTTGATTTCGCCCTTCGGCGTCTTCTTGCCCCAGGGATTGGGGAAGTCCTTGCCCATCAGGATGATGCCGCCACGGGGACCGCGCAGCGTCTTGTGGGTGGTGGAGGTGACGATATGCGCATACTTCACGGGGTTGTCCAGCAGGCCTGCGGCGATGAGTCCGGCGGGGTGTGCCATGTCAATCATCAGCAGGGCGCCCACCTTGTCGGCAATGTCGCGCATCCGTTGGTAGTCCCATTCGCGGGAGTAGGCCGAGCCGCCGCCCACGATGAGCTTGGGTTGCTCGCGCAGGGCGATTTCCTCCATCTGGTCATAGTCCACGCGGCCTGTTTCCTTGTTCAGGTTGTATTCGCAGGGCGTGTAGAGGATGCCGGAGGTATTGACATGCGAGCCGTGGGAGAGGTGTCCGCCATGTGCCAGGTTGAGGCCCATGAACTTGTCGCCGGGGTTGAGCACGGCCAGGAACACGGCAGCGTTGGCTTGTGCGCCGGAGTGGGGCTGCACGTTGGCCCATTCGGCTCCGAATATCTTCTTGATGCGTTCGATGGCCAGTTGCTCGCTCTGGTCCACTACTTCGCAGCCGCCGTAGTAGCGTTTGCCGGGATAGCCTTCGGCGTACTTGTTGGTCAGGCAGGAACCCATGGCCTGCATTACTTCGTCGCTCACAAAGTTTTCGGAGGCAATCAGTTCGATGCCCTTCAACTGGCGTTGGTGTTCTTTTTCGATGATGTCGAAAATCAAGTCGTCTCTTTTCATTTTGTTGTGTATATATAGATGATAATTTAGTCGTTAAGTTCTTTAGTTTTTAAGTTTATGAGTTCATAAGTTCGTCAGTTGCTGCCTTGCTTCAACTTAAAAACTCAAAGGCTTTAGAACTTATAAACTCACATATTTAATTCCCATTTCGTGCTCGCAAAGGTAGGACAAATAAATGAATTACGTTTAAGAATCGGGTGGAAATCGTTTTAAAAGAATACTCCGAAGGAAAAACTCAGTACGTTGTCTCGTTGGCGGAAGTGTACGGCTGATTGTTCGGAGGCGTCTTGTGTGGCGGGCTGGTTGATTGCCTTTGCCATGTTGAGCAGGCCGATGTCGTAGCGGAAATCGAAGAAGATGCGCGAGATGGTGACGGCCACGCCCAGAGTGAAACTCAGGTTGAAGGGGCGCAGTTCTTCGTTGAGTCCTTCCTGGTCGAAGTTCTTGAACTGGATGTCGCTCTTGTGCCGCCAGATATATCGTATCTTGGGGCCTCCGAACACGGACAGGGCGTAGGGGCCTTCTTTGATGAAGTTGTAGCCATAGATGATAGGGATATCTATGCTGTGTATCTTGGTTTCGATGTAGGCCGTCTGGGGGATGGCCGGTTGCAGGGGCGGGGCGTCTTCGGCGGCAGGCTTGTTGAAGCTGATGTCGCATTGGTTGACGTTGTAGGAGATTTCGGGCTGCAGGAAGTGCCGGCCGAAGTTGATGCGCATGAACAGGGAGGCGAAGTAGCCCACTTTGTAGTTGTTTTGCACCTGGTCTATGGCGGCGTCGCCGATGGTGAAGTCCTGCACCAGGGAGAGTGCGGCCGTAAATCCGGCTTTGGCTCCCCAGTTGACGGAGACGGGTGTCTTCTCCGGGGCTGGCGTGCCTTTGGCTCCTGTTTCTTTTTCTTCTCCCCGGAGGTGGAGTGGAAGGAGGAGCGCCAAGAGGGTGAGGAGGTAGAGGGTGCGCATGGTGGTGTCAGGGTTGTTTCTTCTTTTCCACGGACCAGCCGAACTTGCCGATGGGCTCGCCCAGGTCGTAGTAATGCCCGTGTACGTAGACTAGCGGGTGGCTGGACGCCAGGTCGAACTTGCCCGTCGCGGGGTCGAGGTAGCGGTCGTCGGCGCGCACGTTCACCACGTCGGCGATGAACAGGTCGTGCGAGCCGAGGGAGAGGATTTCCTTCACGCGGCATTCGATGCACAGGGGCGATTCCTCCACCAGCGGGGCGCTGACCACGGTACACCGGCCGGGGGTGAGTCCCATCTCCTCGAACTTGTTGTAATCCCGTCCCGAGCGCACGCCACACCAGTCCGTGGCGCGGGCCATGTCGCGGGTGGTGAGGTTGATGGCGAACTCCATGTGGCGGCGGATGATGCCGTAGGAGTGGCGTTCGGGGCGCACGGCGATGTAGCACATCGGCGGGTTGGTGCAGAGGGTGCCCGTCCACGCCACGGTCAGGAGGTTGTATTCCTCGGGCGTGCTCCCGCAACTCACCAGGACGGCGGGCAGGGGATAAATCATCGTGCCGGGTTTCCAGTCTTGCTTCATAAATGATAATTTATATGCGTGCTTTGCGCGCAGTAGTTAAAGAAGTTAGAAGAAGTTATTGCCCGCCCAAGGCGGGCTAAGGAGTTAAAGCCAATAGTAGGTCCGGCGATGTGCATACATGCCAACACACAAGGTATTGGCTTTAACTTCTAACGGAGCGAAGCGAAGTGATAACTTCTATAACTCCTATAACTTCTCCGGCGGCCTCCGGGCGGCCTCCGGCCGCTAAATTCCTATTTACAACAGCGTGATGTCTTTCCTTTCCTGTTCCTTCTCGCAGTAGTGGCACTTGATGACGCAGTGTTCTTTGTCTATCACCTGGAAGCGGGTGGGCATAGGCTCGTTGTTGGTGATGCACTTGGGGTTGGCACACTTCACGATGCCGATGAGTTCGTCCGGCAGGGTCAGTTCGCGCTTCTCCGCCACCTCGTAGTTGCGGATGATGTTCAGCTTCACGTTGGGGGCCACGACGGCGATGCGGTTTATCTCGTCGTCGGTGAAGAATTTGTCGGCAATCTTGATGATGCCTTTCTTGCCCAGTTTCTTGCTTTGGAGATTGAAGCCGATGGTGATGTTGTTGTTCATGTGCTCCAGGCCGAGGAGGGATACCACGGTGAAGAGCTTCTCGGAGGGTATGTGGTCGATGACGGTGCCGTTCTCCAGCGCGGCCACTTGCAGTTCTTTCTTATTCATGAGTCGGATTGTTAAATGATAATTTATATGCGCGCTTTGCGCGCAGTAGTTAAAGGAGTTAGAAGAAGTTATCGTCCGCCAAGGCGGACTCAGAAGTTAAAGCCAATAGTTTTTAACTTCTAACGGAGCGAAGCGAAGTGATAACTTCTTTAACTCCTATAACTTCTCCGGCGGCCTTCGGCCGCTAAATTCCTATTTAATCCCATCCTTCCGCACGTCGTCCAGCGTGATGCCCAGCACGTCGCAGAGGATGGCCTGGCGGGCGTACAGCCCGTTCTGTGCCTGCTGGAAGTAGTAGGCCTGGGGGCATTCGTCCACGTCGTAGGCTATCTCGTTCACGCGGGGCAGGGGATGGAGGATGCGGAGGTTGGGGCGCGTGTGGGCCAGCATCTTGGCGCGCAGGATGTAGACGTTCTTCACGCGCTCATACTCCATCAGGTCGGTGAACCGCTCGCGCTGCACGCGGGTCATGTAGAGGATGTCCGCCTGTGCGATGGTCTCCTCGTTGAAGTCCGTGTGCTCCTCGTAGCGGATGCCGTGTTCGCGGCAGTATATCTTGTATTCCTCGGGCATCTGGAGTTCCTTGGGGGCGATGAAGTGGAACGTGGGGTTGAAATGGCGCATGGCCATCAGCAGGGAGTGGACGGTGCGCCCGTATTTCAGGTCGCCCACGAGGTAGATGTTGAGGTTCTCCAGCGTGCCCTGTGTCTTGTAGATGGAGTAGAGGTCGAGCATCGTCTGCGAGGGGTGTTGGTTGGCCCCGTCTCCGGCGTTGACGATGGGCACGTCGGTCACTTCGCTGGCATAGCGTGCGGCGCCTTCGAGGTAGTGGCGCATGACGATGATGTCGGCATAGTTGCTCACCATCTTGATGGTGTCCTTCAGCGTCTCGCCCTTGGACGAGCTGGTCGCCTTGGGGTCGGTGAAGCCGATGACGCGCGCCCCCAGCCGGTTGGCGGCCGTCTCGAAGCTGAGGCGCGTGCGGGTGGAGGGCTCGAAAAATAGGGTGGCCACGACCCGTCCGTCCAGCAGGTGTCGGTTGGGGTGTGCCTCAAATTCCTTGGCCATGTCGATCAGATAGAGGATTTTCTCCTTCGTGTGTCCGGCAATGGTGACTAAACTTCTGTTTTCCATATGGTTGGTGTGATTACTTTGTTCGAGAGTGTAAAGGTAGGCATTTTCTTTGTTTTATGGAAATTTGTGCGGTGAAAAGTTTGGCAGCCGGCGGATGGCGGGTGTCTCTGTGGTGGTTGGCAGCCGTCCGGGTGGCGGGCCGTGCCGGCCTTCCCGACATCCTTTGTGGGGCAAGGTGACGGCTTTTGCGGGTCAAGGTGGCGGCTTTTGTGTGGAAAAGGATAAGGGTTTGATAGATAAAGTATGATACTTTAATGGATAAAGTATGATACTTTAATGGATAAAGTATGATACTTTATTGGATAAAGTATGATAGTTTAATGGATAAAGTATGATACTTTATCTATCCAACCGGCAGGGTTTGCCTGGCAAAGGGTGGCAGGGGGCCGGGCAAACCCGCAGCCTTGGCGGGGGAAATCTGCATAAAAAAGGTTGAAAGCGTCGGGACTTATCACATAAATGTGTAACTTTGTCCGCGCGGAAAGCGGGGAGGCCCGTTGCTTCGCGGATGTTTCATGTTAAAGAACAAGCCCATGATTAAGAAAATCATACTCGCCCTTTGGATATTCCTCGCCGTGTGCGTCCTGGCGTGCGCCGGCATCTTCTATTCCATTGCCCAAGGCTGGATAGGCTACATGCCCCCGGTGGAAGACCTGGAGAACCCCAACTACAAGTTTGCCACCGAAGTCTTCTCGGTGGACGGCAAGGTGCTGGGCACCTACTCGTACAGCAAGGAGAACCGCGTCTACGTCTCCTACGCCGACCTTTCGCCCAACCTCGTCAATGCCCTCATCGCCACGGAGGACGTGCGCTTCGCCAGCCATTCGGGCATCGACGCCAAGGCCCTGTTCCGCGCCGTGCTGAAGCGTGGGGTGCTGATGCAGAAGAACGCCGGGGGGGGCAGCACCATCACCCAGCAGCTCTCCAAGCAACTCTATTCGCCCAGCGCCGGCAACGTGATGGAGCGACTCTTCCAGAAGCCCATCGAATGGGTCATAGCCGTCAAGCTGGAACGCTACTACACGAAGGAAGAAATCCTGACGATGTACCTCAACAAGTTCGACTTCCTGAACAACGCCGTCGGCATCAAGACCGCCGCCCACACCTACTTCTCCTGCCTCCCCCGCGACCTCTCGGTGGAAGAAGCCGCCACGCTGGTGGGCATGTGCAAGAACCCTTCGCTCTACAACCCCCTGCGCCGCAAGGAGCAGACGCGCGGACGAAGGAATGTCGTGCTCGACCAGATGCGCAAGGCGGGCTACCTGACCCAGGCGCAGTGCGACTCCCTCCAAGCCCTCCCCCTCACCCTGCGCTACAACCGCGTCGACCACAAGGAGGGACTGGCCACCTACTTCCGCGAATACCTGCGCGGCGTGATGACCGCCAAGAAGCCCGACAAGTCGCGCTACCGGGGCTGGCAGATGCAGCAGTTCTACGAAGATTCCATCGACTGGGAGACCAATCCCCTCTACGGCTGGTGCAACAAGAATCTCAAGAAAGACGGCAAGCCCTATAACCTCTACACCGACGGATTGAAAATCCACACTACCATCGACTCGCGCATGCAGAGGTATGCCGAGGAGGCCGTCACCGAACACCTGCGCGAGATGCAGCCCTACTTCTTCAAAGAAAAGAAGGGCGCGAAGAAAGCCCCCTACACCTTCCGCCTCACCCAGGAGCAGGTGGACGACATCCTCGACCGCGCCATGCGCCAGTCCGACCGCTACCGCATCATGAAGAAGCTGGGCAAGAGCGAGGCCGAGATTCAGCAAGCCTTCAACACCCCGCAAGAGATGTCCGTCTTCACCTGGGAGAACGACGCGATGGTGAAGGACACCGTGCTCACGCCGATGGACTCCATCCGCTACTACAAGTACTTCCTCCGCGCCGGCTTCATGTCCATGGACCCCCACAACGGGCACGTCAAGGCCTACGTGGGCGGACCCAACTACCACTACTTCCAGTACGACATGGCCATGGTCGGGCGCCGCCAGATAGGCTCCACCGTCAAGCCCTACGTCTACACCCTGGCCATGGAGAACGGCTTCTCGCCCTGCGACGAGGCGCGCCACGTGCAATATACCCTCATGGACGAGAACGGCAAGCCCTGGACCCCCCGCAATGCCAACAAGAAACGACTGGGCGAGATGGTCACCCTGAAATGGGGCCTGGCCAACTCCGACAACTGGATTACCGCCTACCTGATGAGCAAGCTCAACCCCTATGAACTGAAGCGCCTGCTCCACAACTTCGGCCTGCGCAACCAGGACATCTTCCCCTCCGTCTCCCTCTGCCTCGGCCCTTGCGAGGTGTCCGTGGGCGAGATGGTCAGCGCCTACACCGCCTTCCCCAACAAAGGCATCCGCGTGGCGCCCCTCTTCGTCACCCACATCGAGGACAGCGAGGGCAACATCGTAGCCACCTTCGCCCCGCAGATGCAGGAGGTCATCAGCGCATCCAGCGCCTACAAGATGCTCGTTATGCTCCGAGCCGTCATCAACGAAGGCACCGGCGGCCGCGTCCGCTTCCGCTATGGCATCAAAGCCGACATGGGCGGCAAGACCGGTACCACCAACAACAACTCCGACGGCTGGTTCATGGGCTTCACCCCCTCGCTCGTCTCCGGATGCTGGTTCGGCGGTGAAGACCGCGACATCCATTTCGACACCATGCTCCACGGGCAAGGCGCCTCCACCGCCCTGCCCATCTGGGCGAAGTTCATGAACAAGGTCTATGCCGACAAGAGCCTGGGCTACGACGAGACCGAGACGTTCCAACTGCCCCCCGACTACGACCCCTGTGCGGACGATTCGTCCCTGCAAGAAGACATTTTCCAGGGCAGCGAAGAACCCGTTGAGGGTCTGGACGAGTTTTTCAACTAAGTAAACAACGACTCCCCGAATGCTCTACACCATCTGCATAGGAAGCAACGAACACCGGCACGACAACCTGGCCCTGGCACGGCGCAGGCTGGCCGAACGCTTCCCCGGCATCCGTTTCGCCCCCGAGGAAGAGACCAAACCCCTGTTCTTCCGGCGTGGCGACCTCTTCTCCAACCAGCTGGCGCGCTTCTCTTCCAGCCTCTCCCGGGCGGAAGTCTGCTCCTGCCTGAAAGACATCGAGCGCGAAGCCGGCCGGCGCGAGGGAGAGAAGGAGCGGGAGATTGTCAAGCTGGACATCGACCTGCTGGCCTGCGGCAACCGCGTCTATAAGCCCGACGACTGGGAAAGGGACTACGTGCGCCGGGGACTGGAAAAGCTTGAAACACCCTCCCCCCTACCAACTACTGACTACTAACTACTAACTACCGACTACTAACTACCCATATGAAATACCTCGGAATAATCCCCGCCCGTTACGCTTCCACGCGTTTCCCTGCCAAGCCCTTGGCCATGCTGGGCGGAAAAAGAGTGATAGAACGTGTTTACGGCCAAGTGTCCGGCGTGCTGGACGACGCCTGGGTGGCCACGGACGATGAACGCATAGCCGACGCCGTGCGCGCCTTTGGCGGGCAGGTGGTCATGACCTCCGTCCACCACAAGAGCGGCACTGACCGCTGCCGCGAAGCCTTCGAGAAAATCGGCCGCCCCTTCGACGTGGTAGTCAACATCCAAGGAGACGAACCCTTCATCCAGCCCTCGCAACTCGAGGCCGTGAAGGCATGTTTCTCCGACCCTGCCACGCAGATAGCCACCCTGGTCAAGCCTTTCTCTCCCGATGACGGGCTGGAAGCGCTGGAGAACCCCAATTCGCCCAAGGTCGTGGTCGATGCCCGCATGAACGCCCTCTACTTCAGCCGTTCCGTCATCCCCTACCTGCGCAACGTCGACCGCACGGAGTGGCTCGCGCACCACACCTTCTATAAACACATCGGACTCTACGCCTACCGCGCGGAGGTATTGGCTGAGATTACCTCCTTGCCCCAGTCCTCCCTCGAACTGGCCGAGTCGCTCGAGCAACTCCGCTGGCTGCAGAACGGATACACCATCAAGGTGGGTGTCACCCAAGTGAAAACCATCGGTATCGACACGCCCCAAGACTTGGAGCGCGCCGAACGTTTCTTGAAGGAGCATCTGGCATGTTAGACCGGACTACGCCCCCCGCCGTACGCAAACCCGAGGCATTTGCCGTGCGCGAACCCCTCTGCATCCGCTTGTCCAACGGGATTCCCGTTTACACATTCTCTGCGGACGGGAACGACGTGGTGCGCGTCGATCTCTTGTTCGGGGGCGGACGCTGGCACCAGCAACAGCCCCTCCAGGCTTTGTTTGCCAACCGTATGTTGCGCGAAGGCACGCGGCGCTTCTCTTCCGACTGCATCGCCGAACGCCTGGACTACTACGGCGCCTGGCTGGAACTGGCGTGCGCGGCCGAATATACCAGCCTCACGCTCTATTCCCTCGGCAAATACCTGCCACAGACGTTGGACGTGCTGGAATCCGTGGTCAAGGAACCGCTCTTCCCCCAGCGGGAATTGGAGGTCGTCTTGGAAAACAACCTCCGCCAGTTCCTGGTCAATTCCTCGAAGACCGAGTTCCTGGCCCTGCGCAAACTGATGAACGCCCTCTATGGCGACGACCATCCGGGGGGGCATTGCCTGTGCGAGGCCGACTACCGCAGCGTCACGCCCGACGCCTTGCGCCGTTTCTACGCGCGTTACTACCATTCGGACAATTGTTCCATCTACCTGGCCGGGCAGATAAATGACGATTGCCTCCGCCTGGTGGAGAAGCACTTCGGGCAAGAGCCTTTTGGCGTGCGGGGCACACGGGCCGGGCGGCCGGATTGTCTCCCCCTCTCCAGCCCGGAGGAATCCTTCTTCGTGGAGCGGGAAGGAGCCATGCAGAGCACCGTGCGGATGGGGATGCTTTCCCCCAACCAGCACCACCCCGATTACCTGAAGCTGCGCGTGCTCGTCACCCTCTTCGGGGGATACTTCGGCAGCCGCCTCATGTCGAACATCCGCGAGGAGAAAGGTCTGACCTATGGCATCTCCGCCGGCCTCTTGCCCTATCCCGGCGAAGGCGTGCTGACCATCGCGGCCGACACCGCTTGCGCGAAGGTTCGTCCCCTGCTGCGCGAAGTCTATGCCGAGATAGACCGCCTGCACACCGAGCCGGTCTCTTCCGAAGAACTGGAGCGGGTGCGCAATTACATGCTGGGCGAGATGTGCCGCAGCTACGAGTCGGTCTTTTCCCTTTCCGATGCCTGGATATTCATCCATGTCTCCGGGTTGGGGAAATCCTACTTCTCCGACATGCCGGAGGCCATCAACACCGTGACCCCCGAAGAACTGCTTAGTCTGGCGCGGAAATACCTCCGCAAGGAGCATTTGAAAGTCGTGGTCTGCGGGGAGAAGCCCAAGGACCAGCCAACTCACCAACTTACCAACTCATAAACTTAATAACTTAATAACTTAATAACTTAATAACTCATCAACTTAACAACTCACAAACTTACCAACTCACCAACCAAAATATGAGAAGAACTTACATATCCATCGCATTCGCATGGGCAAGCCTCTGGATGGCCGCCCCTGCCCAAGCCCAAGGGACGGGCGGCTTTCTGGGAAAGGTGAAAGGCCTGTTCTCTTCCGAGATACGCATCGGTACCTATACCTTCAAGGACGGCTCGGTCTATACCGGCGAGATGAAAGGCCGCAAGCCCAACGGCAAAGGGAAAACCGTCTTCAAGAGCGGCGACGTCTACGAGGGCGAATACGTCAAGGGCAAGCGTCAGGGCCACGGGGTCTATACCTTTGCCGACGGCGAGCGTTACGACGGAGACTGGCTCCAGGACCGCCAGCACGGGCGGGGCATCTATTATTTCCTCAACAACAACCGCTACGAAGGCATGTGGAACCAGGACTACCAGCATGGCGAGGGCACGATGTACTACTACAACGGCGATGTCTATCGAGGCAATTGGGTGAACGACCAGCGCGAAGGCCAGGGCACCTACACCTGGAAGAACGGTTCGGAGTATGTGGGCGCCTGGAAGGGTGATAAGAAAGAAGGAAGCGGCGTGCTGACGTGGAACGATTCGAGCAAGTACGACGGAGAGTGGAAAGGAGACGTGCGCGAAGGTTCGGGCACGTTCGAATATGCCAACGGCGACAAGTACGTGGGCCAATGGGCCAAGGACATGCAGGACGGGCAAGGCATCTATTTCTTCCACACGGGCGACCGCTACGAGGGCAGCTACGTGCAGGGCGAACGCACCGGCGAGGGCATCTACTATTACGCCAACGGCGATAAGTACGTGGGCCACTTCAAGAACGGGCTGAAAGAAGGCCAGGGCACTTTCACCTGGGCCAACGGGGCGGTCTACGAAGGTGAGTGGAAGGCCAACCAGCGCGAAGGCCAGGGTACCTACAAATGGAGCGCGGGCGATTCGTACGAAGGCGGATGGAAGGACGACAAGTTCAACGGGCAGGGCGTCTTGAAGATGACCGATGGCTCGCAATATACCGGGGGCTTCGTGGACGGGCTCCAGGAGGGGAAAGGCGTGCAGGTGGACAAGAACGGCGGACGCTACGAGGGCACCTTCAAGCAAGGCAAGAAAGACGGCCCCTTTGTGGAGACCGACAAGTTCGGCCGAGTCACCCGCAAGGGCGCCTACAAGATGGGCCGCATCTTCTCCATCGAGGGGCAATAAAAAGAACCGGCCGGATTGTCGAAGCTTGTCGACATCCGGCCGGTTCTCTTTCTAAGCTTATGAGAGGGATAAAGGGCTATCCCTGCATGTGTGCGTCAGATGATGTATTGCGAGCTGATGGACTCGTTGTTCATCACACGGCGGATGGTTTCGGCAAACATGGCTGCGATGCTCAGTTGCTTTACCTTGTCGCAGGATACTGTCGGTGAAGACCATTTCCGTCAGGGCCGATTCCTGGATGCGGAACGAGGCCGGGTCGGACATGACGCAGTGGCTGGCAATGGCGCGCACCGAACGGGCTCCTGCTTCCTTCATGATGTTGGCGGCTTTGGTGATGGTGCCGGCCGTGTCTACGATGTCGTCAATCAGCACCACGTTCTTGTCCTTCACGTCGCCAATGATTTGCATGCTGGCTACTACGTTAGCCTTCTCGCGCGTCTTGTTGCAGAGCACCAAGGGCACGTCCAGGTATTTGGAGAAGGTGCTGGCGCGCTTCGAGCCGCCCACGTCGGGGGTGGCGATGACCAGGTCTTCCAGGTGCAGCGACTGGATGTAGGGCAGGAACACGGCCGAGGCATAGAGGTGGTCTACGGGGATGTTGAAGAAGCCCTGTATCTGGTCGGCGTGCAGGTCCATCGTGATGAGGCGGTCAATGCCGGCCACGGACAGCAGGTCGGCCACTAACTTCGCGCCGATGGACACGCGGGGCTTGTCCTTGCGGTCCTGGCGCGCCCAGCCGAAGTAGGGGATGACGGCCACGATGCTCTTGGCCGACGCGCGCTTGGCGGCGTCTATCATCAGGAGCAGTTCCATGAGGTTGTCCGAGTTGGGGAAGGTGGATTGTACCAGGAAGACGTGGCGCCCACGGATGGATTCTTCGTAGGACACGGCGAACTCGCCGTCGGCGAAATGGGTGATGTTCATCTTACCCAGCGGGCAGTTGAGGTGGTTGCAGATTTTCTCTGCCAGGTATCTCGAATTTGTACCCGAGAAGACCATGAAAGGTGCTTTTTCGCTCATTGTGTAGTAGATAGTATATAACCTAAGTTGTTAATATGGCGCAAAGGTATGAAATTCCTGTTACATGGAGCAGGCTTCTTGTATAAAAAATGCGGCCCTCTCCGCATTTTCCGGCAGGAGAGGGCCGCAAGGCTGTCGGCACAGGTTGCCTTATTGGATGTCCATGTCGGCACCGCCGTTGATGGTGTTGGTTGTGCCCCACTGGTTGATGCTCAGGCCGGTGCTGGTCAGCTCTATCTCACCCTTGTTCAGTCTGAGGGTCAGGGCGTAGATGGTGTTGCTGGCAGTGGTGATGTCCTGGTCCAAGGTGTAGGTGTAGGTCGTGCCGTCAGTGGTGGTGATGCACACGAACTCGGTGCCTTGGCTTATTGTCTGTCCCGGCACGAGGATGGCGCGGTAGGTGTCGTTGTCGTTATAGGCAGTCAGGGTGGTGGCAGTGGTGGTGGCAGCGGCGGGTTCGATGTCGCCGTCGGCCAGGGCCAGCGTGCCGTCCAGGATGAAGCCAGCCGGGCAGTTCAGCTCTACTTTAGCGATTGTCGGCAGGGCGGCTCCCGATGTGTAGCCGTCGCCGCCTTCCAGCTTTACGGTCACTTGGCTCATCGTGTGTCCCATGGCGATGGATACGTTGTTTTGTGCCTGGCCGCTGAAGGTGCCGTAGAGCACGTCGGCGTTCTCGAAGCCGGTGGCGCCTGCCGTCTGTTGGTCAGCCTGGATAGTGACGGGCACGTTGTATGCGCCTGCTGTCAGGTCTGTGTAAGGATAGTAGGCGTAGATGGTGTGTACGTCGGCCGTGTTCTGCCAGTAGAGCTGTTCGCCTGTGATGCTGCCGTTCTGCCACGTGCTGTTCTGCACGATGGAGCTGGCGATGGGCACTTGTGCGCTGGCACCTTCCGTCCAGGCCAGGAAGAGGCCCACGTTGTCGTTGGCGTCGAAGGAGGTGGCACCGATGGCAGCCTTGGTGTCTGCCGTGGCGGCGGGTGCCGGCATCAGTTTCAGGTCGATGGGCTTGTTGATGTCCACACCGCCCAGGTTCTCGTCGTTGTTGCTACATGCTGTGGCCAGCAGTGCGATACTTGCTGCGTAGAGCAGCCCTTTCATTTCTCTTTTCATTGTCTTTAGTTGTTGATTGATTGTTAATAATATATGTTCTGTTATTCTTTGTCTGTCCTTCCCTTTATCTCCATGTCTGCCCCGCCTTCGGTGCTGTCCACCTGTCCCCATCCGCTGATGCTGAACAGGGCGTCGATGGGCGAGGTGACAATCAGGTCGATGTCTCCGCCCAGGTCGAAGGGGTCGTCCGGGTCATCGGCTCCGGGGTTGTCGAAGTCGTCGAAGTCCTCCAGTTCGTCTGTCAGGTCATAGTCCTGCGTGTCGTCGCGGCCGTCGTCGGTGGTCAGGGTCAGGGTGAGTGTGATGCCCTGTGCGGGGTCCAGCCCCAGCAGGCGGTGTTCGGCGGCGAAGGCCGTGCCGTCGTCGGTGGGGGTGAAGTGCAGGCGTATGCTGCCCGTGGCTGTGGTTGCAGCCGTGGCGGGGACTTGTCCGGCCAGCCAGGGGTCGATGACGCGGCTGGTGCGCACGCCGGTCAGCAGGCCGGTGAGCGACTGCACTTGGGTGGGGTCGCCTTGTCCGGCGTTCAGGACGATGCGCAGCAGTCGGGTGCAGGGTTGCAGGCCGATGGCGGCGCGGGTGTCGGTGCCGGACTCGATGGTCAGGTGGGTGCTGCCTGCCCACAGGTCGCCTACCGAGGGCAGGCTGCCGTCGTCTTCCGTGTCCGTCACGGCGGCGGTCCCGTTGCTGACGGACAGGCGTTCGGCTTCGGTGTAGGCCAGGGCGTGGTAGCGTCCCGGTGCCAGCCTGTCCAGGGTGGTGCCGTCGGCGGGTGTGTGGGTGTCGATGGCGGGTGTGGCCAGCGGGTCGTCATAGGGCAGCACCTCCAGTTGCACCTCGCGGGGAGTGGCGGTGCCCCAGTCGTAGGTCAGGACGGCGCGGCCGGGGTGCGGGTGGGGCAGGTCGCACATCTGTTTGTCGTTGCAGGCGGCCAAGGCTCCGAGCAGGAGCAGGCTGCCGATGGTTGCGTGTAGGGGATATAGCTTGTTCATCGTTCTTGGTTCTTCATTCCTCATTCTTCATTAAAACCGGTAGCTGATGCTGACGTGCAGGTCGGTCAGGCCGAAGGTGTTCTTCACGCGGCCGGCGGCCAGGCGCTCGTAGCAGCGGGTGTCGGAGTGCCACTGGTATTTGTCGTACTTCGCGCGGACGTATCCTATGCCCAGTCCGGCGTCTACCACCCAGCGGCGGCGCAGGGTCCAGGCGCAGCCGTAGTTCACGCCGGCCAGGGTGAAGCGGCCTCGCCGTCCGGGGTCGTTCCAGGCGACGTCGTACTGTCCGGAGCGTATGCCCAGGCCGAGGTGGTGGCCCAGGTAGCGGCCGTCGGGGCGGAGCCAGTAGCGGGCCTCGCCGCCGATGCTCCAGTTTTCGATGATGGTGTTGCCGTCGGGGTAGCCCCACCAGCCGTAGACGCCGTCGAGGGCGAGGGAGAGGCGGGGGCTGACGAAGACTTCCACGCCGAGGTTGGGCGCCAGGAGGGCGTAGGGCAGGGTGTTGGTGGTGAGGGCCACGCGCACGGGGCGGCGGTCGTCTTGTGCCTGCACGCGGGGGGCGAGGCAGAGCAGGGCGGCCAGGGCCGCGGTGATGAGTATCTGTATCTTCTTCATATGCGTATATGGGGGCTTAGGGGTTGGTGGCTGTCCAGTGGCCGGTGTAGCTGGCGGGGTCGAGGTAGTCGCCTGTGCCGCGGTAGCCGTAGTAGATTTCTTTCCAGCCAAATCCGCCGTAGTTGCTGTGTGTTGCCTCGTTGAACTCTGCCTCCGGGCAGTTGAGGTAGAGGGTGGTGAGGGAGTTGCAACCGGTGAAGAGCCAGTTACCAAATGTTACACCGGTAGGCAGGCAGATGGAGGTCAACCTTTCGCACATTATGAAAGCACCGTTTCCTATTGTTTCGACCATAGGCAGGCTGATGGTTTCCATTTTGGCACCTTCAAGACCATAATTTTCGATTGTTCTAACCTGTGGCACGTTGATGCTGTTCACTCGGCTACTAAGGAAAGCCTCTTCTTTGATACTTGTGGCCTTTGGGGCGTTGACTTTGGTTGCATTGCTGTGATAGAAAGCATATCGTGCAATGTATGTAGCTTCTGCCAGGTAGACTTCTTGCAATTTATTATAGTCAGGTGGAAAAGTTAATTTCTCCCAGTACGTATTGTCCTCGACATTGGCCGTGATGTAGAGGTGGGTAATCTCCTTGTGGCTTTTCAGGGTGGTGATGTCGTCGGCATTGAGCGTGCCGGTTATCAGCACTTTGGTGGCGGGGTTGTCCACAGACCATACGTCGTCCAGGTTGCCGGGCGTGGTGCATGAGATGATGGTAAATTCGGTGATGTCTATGCCGGGCATGTCGCTGGTGGTCAGCGATGTGCCTGCCTGCAATCCTCCGGCGGGGAGGGTGAGGGTGAGGAGCTTGTCGGAGAGGATGCCGAAGGCGGTGGTGGTGGGGAGGACGTAGCCTTGGTAGGTGAGCGGGTCGTCGGTGCTGGTGGCCAGTTGCACCAGTCCGGCGGTGGTGGGGATGTTGGCGGTGGTCTTGCCGTCCAGGGTGACGGTGCCCGTGGCGGGGGCGTCGGTCAGGTAGACGGGGGCGGAGGAGGTGGAGATGACCTGTATCTTCGCCAGGGGGTGGTGGAGGCTGAGGGTGACGCCGGTGGTGGTGGGTGCGGTCTGGGTGGCCTCGGAGGTGGTGCGCAACTGTGCGTAGGTGGCCAGGTCGGCAGCGGTCCACTCGGTGGGGAGGGTGAGGGGGAGGGTGGTGCCGTCGGTGCAGGCGTCGGCCATCGCGGCGGGGCTGATGGCGGTGAAGCGGTAGGTGCCGGTGGAGGCGGGCCAGCGGAGGGGGGCGGTGGAGGTCCAGCCGCCGGTGGAGTAGGTGTAGTCGGCCTGCTGGATGGGGGTGCCGTCGTCCGCCAGGAGGTAGACGGTCATGGTGGTGCCCTCTGTGGGGAAGTCGGTCTCGGGCTCTGCGGCGCGGGTCTGCGGGCTGCCGGCGGGGGTGACGCTGAGGGCGGTGGTGCTGAACTGCACGGGTTGCCCGGCCAGGTCGCCGCCGGGGGTGGTGGCGGTGGTCTGGGTGAGGTCGTCGTTGCAGGCGGCCAGGGTGAGCAGTAGGGCTGCCGCGAGGGACAGCGTGCGGGGGGTGTGGGTCATTGTCTTTCTTGTTTATGCGCTTGGCATAGGGGAAAGACGGGAGGTAAATGAAGAATGAAGAGTGAAGAATGAAGAATGGGGGCGGGGCATTTCAATTAGGGGTGTATCAAAACAGGTATGGGTATCTAATTCCCCTCCTCCTGGGAGGAGGGGTGCCCGCAGGGCGGGGTGGTAGGTAAGAAATAAAACCTTATATATAAACGGATTATACTTCACTACCACCTCCCCCTTCGGGTACTCCTCCTTCCCGAAGGAGGAGAATTGGGTTACCGCGTCCTTCGGGAGTGTAGTCTTTCAGATAATCCTCTATGGCTTCAAATATGCGCCAGGGGCTTTCGAACACTGTCCTGTTCTCAAATCGGAGCACGTGTATTCCTTTCTTTTCAGCCAGGAAAGCCGCACGTCGCTCGTCATAATCCGCACGGGCATTATGCACTTCTCCATCCAGTTCGATTGCCAACTTGATTTTCGGGCAATAGAAGTCTACAATATAGGGTCCGATGCCTTGCTGCCGTCTGAATTTCAAGCCATCCAGTTGTTTGCCTTTCAGCATCCGCCAAAGGACGGCTTCGGCGGATGTGGAATGGTTCCGCAAGGACTTCCTATATTCTTTGTTTTCTTCTTTGTTCATCAAGGTCTGCATAAGCGTTATCGTTTTGCCCGATTGGTGTTGATTGTCTGCCACAAGGTTATCTGTCGCTACCACCCCGCCCGTTGGGCACCCCTCCTTCCCGAAGGAGGGGAATTGGGTTACCATCCCGCTTGGTCTGTCATCCCGAGACGGCAGGGCTGTGCGGCGGGTTTTCACTCTGCAAAGTTACGTTTATTTCCCGTATTTCCCACTATGTCAAAGAGCGAATTGTTGTAATTATGTTTAGGAGGTTCTCCGGTTGTTTCTGTCTGCACAAGGTGGCGCCGCATCGTTGCGGTGCCGGCCATGTGTGTGTGAGGCAGGATGCCTCACCTCCTATGTGCGTTTCCCGGGTGGGGGTACCTGCAATTACGTTTGCGGGGGTACCTGCAATTACGTTTGCGGGGGTACCTGCAATTACGTTTGCGGGGGTACCTGCAATTACGTTTGCGGGGGGTACCGCAATTACGTTTGCGGGGGTACCCGCAATTACGTTTGCGGGGGGCGGTTATCCGAAGGTGCCCTGCCCGCTGTCGTCGTCATCGTCGCCGCCGGGTGTCACCGTGCCGCTGCCCTGACCGGGGTCTACATAGGCCGAGCCTACGCCCAAGGGGGTATCGAGCACATAGGTGCGGGGTTCTTTCAACATATATCTGCCGTTACTGTACTGCGTCGCCACGCTCACCGTCCACAGCCCGTCGGTGACCTGTGCGGGCAGGACGAAGATGAGGCGCGAGGGTTCGTTGACGGTGATGTCTTCCAGGCCGACCTTGAC
>CASEKR010000089.1 GCA_949288585.1 uncultured Bacteroides sp.
AGGCTTCCAGAAAGTCTTCCTCAAAGCCGGGGAAAGCAAAGAAATCTCCTTCCAAATCACCAGCGACCTGCTGAAGTTCTACGACTACGACCTGGACTATGTGTGCGAGCCGGGCGACTTCGACGTAATGATTGGCGGCAGCAGTGCTGAAGTGAAGACGGCGCGGTTCACGCTTCTTTAATGATGAATGAAGAATGAAGAATGAAGAATTTCGCGGGGCAAAGACCGAAGGGCGGGTGTGCCCTGTGTTCGCGCGGAGTGCACTCCGTGTTTGCGTAGAGTGTGCTCCGTGTTCGGACGGAACGTACTCCGTATTCGGACAGAACCGACGGCCTTCCGGTCAGCTTCCCCCTTTTTCACGAAATTCTTCATTCTTCATTCTTAATTCTTCATTTAAGAAGTTCTCAATTTTCAATTCTCAATTTAAAAACATGAAACCCCTGTTCCTACCCCTCATCGCCGCCCTGCTCCTCTTGGGCAGTTGCGGCCAGAAGGCCGCCGACGTCGCCCCGACGCTGAACGTCATGTCCTTCAACATCCGCCTCGACAACTCCGGCGACAGCCTGAACGCCTGGCCCCACCGCCGCGCCGACGTAGGCCGGATGCTCAACTACTACGCCCCCGACCTCCTCGGGATGCAGGAGGTGCTGCCCCAGCAGATGGAAGCCCTGAAAGAGATGCTCCCGCAGTATGCCGCCCTCGGCGTGGGCCGTGAAGACGGCAAGGCCGAAGGCGAGTTCAGCCCCATCTTCTTCCGCAAAGACCGCTTCGATATCTTGCGCACGGGCAACTTCTCGCTCAGCCCCACGCCCAACCAGTTTGGCGTGAAAGGTTGGGGCGCCGCCTGCAACCGCATCTGCACCTGGGCCTTGCTGAAAGACAAACTGAGCGGCCGGGAAGTGGCCTACTTCAACACCCACCTGGACCACGTGAGCGGCGAAGCCCGCCGCGAGGGGATGCGCCTCATCGTGGATAGCCTGAAAGCCATCGCCCCCGCGATGCCCGCCATCGTCACCGGCGACTTCAACTGCACGCCCGACGCCGAGCCCGCGCAGGTGCTGACCCAGGCCGGGCTGCTGAACGCCTGGACGTCGGCCGACGTGTCCTACGGCCCCGAGTGGAGCTTCCACGACTTCGGCCGCCTGCCCCGCGCGAAGCGTTACCTCATCGACTTCGTATTCGCCACGCCCCAGCTGCACGCCGCACGCTGCCGCGTCGTGAGCGACGTGCCCACCACGGGCTACTACTCCGACCATTGCCCGGTGATGGCCGAACTGACATTTACTAACCCGCAATAAACCGATTGAACGCAATGAAACCTATTCACCTACTCCTGGCCCTGTGCCTGCTCTTGGCCTTCACCCAGTGCAAGGGCAAGAAGAACACCGCCGACGCTGCGCCCGCCCTGACCGACGAGCAGCTGATGGATACCGTGCAGAGACTGACCTTCAACT
Organism: uncultured Bacteroides sp.; assembly: GCA_949288585.1. Lineage (GTDB taxonomy): Bacteria > Bacteroidota > Bacteroidia > Bacteroidales > Bacteroidaceae > Bacteroides. The sequence continues at coordinate 1,455 of CASEKR010000089.1, forward strand.
ACTTCTGGGAGGGCGCCGAGCCCCACAGCGGCCTGGCCCGCGAGCGCATCCACCTGGACGGCGACTATCCGGAGATGGACCAGAACGTCGTCACCAGCGGCGGAAGCGGCTTCGGTATCATGGCCATACTCTCCGGCATAGACCGGGGATACGTCACCCGCCAGCAAGGCTTGGAGCGCATGGAGCGCATCGTCTCCTTCCTCGAGACGTGCGACCGCTTCCACGGCGTCTATCCCCACTGGTGGTATGGCGACACGGGCCGCGTGAAACCCTTCGGGCAGAAGGACAACGGCGGCGACCTGGTGGAGACCGCCTTCCTCGTGCAGGCCTTGCTCTGCGTGCACCAGTACTATACTTCGCAGGGCGACGAGCAGGAGAAGGCCCTGGCCGCCCGCATCGACAAGCTCTGGAAGGAAGTCGAGTGGGACTGGCACCGCCAGGGCGGCAAGAACGTGCTCTACTGGCACTGGAGCCCCGAGTATGCGTGGCAGATGAACTTCCCCGTACGCGGCTATAACGAGTGCCTGATTATGTATATCCTGGCGGCCGCTTCGCCCACCCACGGCGTCCCCGCCGAGGTCTACCACGAAGGCTGGGCCGAGAAAGGCGCCATCGTCGCCCCCCACGACGTCGAGGGGCACCGCCTGCAACTGCGCTACCAGGGCACCGAGGCCGGACCCCTCTTCTGGGCGCACTATTCCTGGCTGGGCCTGGACCCCCGGGGCTTGGGCGACAAGTACTGCCAAGACTACTTCGCCGAGATGCGCAACCTCACGCTGGTGCACCACGACTGGTGCGTGCGCAACCCCAAGGGCTGGAAGGGCTACGGCCCCGACTGTTGGGGGCTGACGGCCAGCTACTCCGTCGGGGGCTACTCCGCCCATGCGCCCAACGACCAGGCCGACCTGGGCGTCATCTCGCCCACGGCCGCCCTCTCGTCCATCGTCTACACGCCCGAGGAGTCGCTCCGCATGATGCGCCACCTCTACGAGAAGGGCGACACGCTGATGGGTCCCTACGGCTTCTACGACGCCTTCAGCGAGACGGAAGGCTGGTATCCCAAGCGTTACCTGGCCATCGACCAAGGCCCCATCGCCGTGATGATTGAGAACCACCGCAGCGGCCTGCTCTGGCGCCTCTTCATGAGCCATCCCGACGTGCAGAAGGGGCTGGAGAAGCTGGGCTTCACCGTGAGGAAGGACGAAGCAGGAAATTGATTGGGAAAGCAAAGCCCGGAATACAACAAAAAGAAGAGCGCGATATCTTGGTATCGCGCTCTTCTTTTATTACATAGACTCGTCAACTCGTCAACTCCCTCACTGCGCCCTCGTCACCTTGATGTTGTCGATGAACCAGCGACGGTAGACCTTGCTGCCGGTGTTGTCCACAGTGGCGCCCCAGTCGTTGGACTTGAAGCTGATGCGACTGCCGGGCGCGATGTCCCTGCCGTCAATCACCACCTCGGCGTGCAGCCACTCCAACTTGTCTACTTCGTTGACGAAGCTGTGGCCCACCGGCTCCATCTCCACCGTCTGGCCGTTGGTCGTGACGGAGACAATCACTTCTACGGGGTCGAACTTGCGCGTGCCGCCCACCATCGGCGCCCAGTCGAAGCTGACTTTCAGGCTTGTGCCTTCGGGCACGTCTTCCAGCGCGGGCAGGGTCAGTCCGGCCTGGAAGTCGGTCTTGCCGAACTTCAGGTAGTTCTCTTGCAGGTAGATGGCGTTGCCCGGCGTCTGCTCCAGGCCGTAGCCGCGCAGCACGAGGGCTTCGGCGGCCGTCTGTCCTTCTTCGTTCTTGGCCGTGTAGATTTGGGGAGCTTCGCCCGTGCCGTCATTCTCCACGGTCTGTCCCGCGCCGCTGTTGTCCGACCACGGTTGCAGCCATTCGAAGTCTTCGCTGAAGTAAATGGTTTCCACGAGTCCCAGGTCGTCCACCTGGGCGGCGATGAGGCGCACCACGGGCGCGGCCACTCCGTCGAAGAAGCCCCGGACGGTCACCTGGTGCCCGTTCAGCGCGTCGAGGCCGAGCGAGGCGGGCGCGTCGGTGAGGGAGACCGTGTAGGCGGCGCCTTCCACCGTGAGGTTGCTGCCGTTGAGCGTGCCGGTGACGGCCACCCATTCGCGGCTTCCGGCCTCATAGCTGTCCAGCGTGGCGGTGATGTCCTTGGCTTCGGGGTAGGCGACGGCGTTGCCCGTGGAGAGCACGCTCACCTCGTCGCAAGCCACGTAGGGCAGCGCGTAGGTGTCGGTCTCCTTCGTTCCCTGCACGTACACCTGGTCGCCCACGCTGAGGGCCGTGGCGGTCTCCAGGTAGATGTTCGTGCCGCACCCGTCGTTGCTGACGATGCAACCCCCGGCGCTGACGGCCGTGACGAGGGCTTGGGGCACGATGACCACGGTCTCGTCGGCCAGGGCGGGCAGTTCGCTGACGGTGTATTCCTGGCAGTCGCGGTACTTGTCTCCCTGCTGGTTAATGATGACCTCCGCGCGGCTGGCCAGCGTAGAGCCTTTGAAGGCGATGGTGGCCTTGCGCGGGTTGTCGACGGCGCCGTCGCGCAGGTTGTCGCTGACGGTCACGGTGACGTCCGTCGTGCCTTGCCCGGTGGAGGGCGTCACGCTAATCCATTCGGGCAGTTCGTCCATCACCCATTGTGCGTCCGAGTAGACGGTGATGGTTTTCCCCGGCGCGCTTTCCGCCTCGAAGTCGAGGGCAGAGGCGCTGGCCAGCACGGCCTTGGCCAGGGTATCTTCGTTGTCGTCGCAGCTGCCGCAAAGGATGGTGGCGAGCAGCAGGGCGGAAGCTGTTAGGTAGTTCTTCAGTTTCATGTCGTTTCTTTTTTTAAGTAAGTATTTTCTTAGTAGACAAGGTGACGAGTTGACGAGGCAACAAGGCTCGTCCCTTGCATTTTCTTGGTAGACAAGGTGACGAGTTGACGAGGCAACAAGGCTCGTCCCCTTGTTAACTTGTCCCCTTGTTAACTTGTCAACTCGTCAACTCGTCCCCTCGTCAACTTGTCAACTCGTCCCCTCGTCAACTCGATTAGAAATCCAGTCCGTCGTCCCAGCCCGGGTTCTGCGTGAGGGCGGGGTTGAGCGACCGCTCGTCGGTGGGGATGGGGTAGAGGTAGTCGCGTCCTTCGTTGAAGGGCGTGCGGGCGATGTCCTGGTGGTAGTCCACGTAGCCCCGGTCTCCGTCGCTGAGCTTGATTTCGTTGCCGATTTCGTAGACCAGCACGCCGTCGCCGCCTTCGGGCTTGGCCGTGCCTGCGTTGTAGAGGATGATGTCGGGCTGGCCGTCGCCGCTCAGGTCATATTCGCCCGCTCCGGGGAAGTACATGCCCGTCAGCGCCTGGTCGATGCATTTGCCTGCCTTCCAGCGCACGAGGTCGTCGAAGCGGAAGCCCTCCTGGTTCAGTTCGATGGCGCGCTCGCGGCGGATCTCGAGGATGACGCCCCGGTTGGAGCCCGTCACGTTGGGATAGCCCGTCTCCGGGTCGGAGAGGTAGCGGTCGGGGTGGGCGTTGGCGTAGGCCAGGTCGAGGTCAGGCATTCCGGCGCGTTCGCGGATGAGGTTGATGGACTTGTCCAGGTCGTCCTGCGTCAGCGTGCCCAGTTCGGCCTTGGCCTCGGCGTAGTTCAGCAGCACCTCGGCGTAGCGGTAGACGGGCAGGTCGCAGGTGGAGCGGTCGTTGCGGTCTACCTGTCCGCCCGAGGCCGTGGGGTCTTGCACGAACTTGATGGGCTGGTAGCCGGTGACGCTGACGGAGAGGTCGGGCGGCAGCACCGTGGTCTGGCCGATGCGCGTGTAGCCCGGCGTGCGGATGCTTTGGGCCAGGCGCGGGTCGCGGTCTTTCGTCTCTTCCAGGAAAGTCATCTCCTGCCATCCCGGCTGGTCGGTAAAGGCCGTGCCGTCCTTCATCAGGTAGGTGTTGACCATCTTGCGCGTCAGTCCCGGGCGTCCCTGCGTGTTCAGCAGGGTGTGGGCGGTGGCGTTGTGGTAGATGTTCAGGCCGTAGTCGAACTTGATGGCCAGGATGTATTCGTCCGGGTTGGCGTCTTCTTCGGCAAAGAGCGTCAGGTAGTCGCTCTCCGGGTGTCCCGTGTTGTACAGCTTGTACTGTCCGTCGTCCATCAGTTGCTTGGCTGCGGCTGCGGCCTGCTCTAAGTAGTACGTGTAGTCGTGGCCTTCCAGCGAGACGCCCTGGTACTTGCGGTAGGTGCCTTCGTAGAGGCAGAACTGCGCCTTCAATGCCAAGGCGGCGTACTTGTTGACGCGGTAGGGGCTGCTGGTCTCTTCGGCCTTGGTGGGCAGGTTGTCGATGGCGTAGTCGATGTCTTCAATCATGTGCGTCATGACCAGTTCGCGCGAGTCGCGCGGCTTGTAGAGGGCTTCGTCGGCCGAACCCAGTTCCGTGTCGTACCAGGGCACGTCGCCGAAGCGTTTCACCTTCTCGAAGTAGAAGTAGGCGCGGAAGAAGCGGGTCAGGGCGGTGTACTTGACCACGGCCGCCTCGTCGTCGCACTGGTGGGCGTAGGCCAGCAAGGTGTTCATCTTGCGCAAGTCGGTCCACGTCCATCCGCCGCCGGATGCGGGCGGGATGCGCTTCGTGCCGCCGATGATTTCGTCGGACAGCGTCTGCTGGACGTACAGGTCGCTCTGGTCGTCGTAGGGCGACTTGTCGAGCAGGTTGTTGTAGAAGGTGTTGCTGAAGAGTTGCAGGTCGCTTTCCGTCCGGAAGTAGTCTTCCTGCGAGATTTCGCTCTTCGGGCTGAGGTCGAGCAGGTTGTCGCACGAGGCGAGCGCCAGCGTCAGTCCCAGGGTTGCTATGAGTGTACGTTTCATATCTTCGTTTCGTTAGGATAATGGGTGTTTAGAATGTGATGTCTACGCCGAACATGAACGTCTTCTGCCAGGGGTAGTAGGCGTTGTTGTAGGCGTCGCTGCGGTCGAGGGCGGCTTCCGGGTCGATGTACTTCGAGTGTTTCTTCAGCGGCGACCAATAGCAGAGGTTTTCGCCGGAGAAGTAGAAGCGTGCCTGCTCGATGCCGATTTTCTTCGTCAGGTTGACGGGCAGCGTATAGCCCACGGTCAGGTTCTTGAGACGTAAATAACGGATGTTTTGCAGGTAGCGGTCGTTCACCTTGCTCAGCGGGCCCGACGTGGCCGAGTAGGCCATGGGGCGGGTGAAGTAGGCGTCGCGGTTGTCTTCGGCCCACACTTCGTCCAGGAAGTCTTCCTGGAGGAACGAGAGGTAGGGATAGGAGTACGGTCCCCAGAACTGCATGGCCTGGCCCGTGGGATACCAGTAGTGGTTGCCCGTGCCCTGGAAGAAGACCGAGGCGTCGATGCCGCACCAGCGCACGGAGGCGTTGATGCCGTAGGACAGGCTGGGGAGCGAGTTACCCAGTATTTTGCGGTCGCCCGGATTGTCCACGGTGTTGCTGCCGATGTCCAGCTTCCCGTTGCCGTTCAGGTCGAGGAACTTCAGGTCGCCCGCCTGCCAGCCGCCGGTGACGCGGTTGTTGATGTAGCTCATGTCGACTTTCGAGACGTATTCCTGCGCCTCTTCGGTGCTTTGGAACAGGCCGTCGGTGGCGAAGCCCCAGATTTCGCCCAGGCGCATCCCTTCGTAGTAGTCCTTGGCGAAGCTCTTGTCGGGGTTGTCATACTTGGTGATGTAGCTCTTGTAGTTGCTGATGTTGAATCCTACGCTGTACTCCAGGGGACGGCTGGCCACTTCGAACTGGTCGCGCCAGCTGACGGAGATTTCGTAGCCCTTGGTCTGCAGGTTGGCCGTGTTCATGTCGGGCACGCTGGCGCCGTAGACGGCGGGCAATTGGATGCCGTCGGTCAGCATGTCGAGCGTGTTGCGCACGTAGCCGTCGATGGTCACGTTCAGGCGGTTGTTCAGCATGGTCAGGTCGAAGCCGAAGTCCCATTGCTGGGCCGTCTCCCACGTCAGGTCGGACGACACGGGCGCGCCGAGCGTCGAATACTTGGCCATCGCGCTGCCCTCGCCGAAGGAGTAGGCGGCGAAGTCGCTCACCGTGACGAGGCGCATGTAGGTGTAGTAGGAAGACACGTTCTGGTTGCCCAGGCTGCCGAACGAGGCGCGCAGCTTCAGGTTGTCTACGTAGGGGCTGAGGGGCTTGAAGAACGGCTCTTCGGAGATGCGCCAGCCCACCGAGCCTGAGGGGAAGAAGCCCCAGCGGCTGCCTGCGGCGAAGCGCGAGGAGCCGTCGTAGCGGCCGCTGACCTCGAACAGATAGCGTCCCTTGTAGTCGTAGTTGACGCGGCCGAAGAAGCCGGCCAGGGCGTATTCGTTCTGTCCGCCGCCTACGCCGGTGATGACTTCG
>CASEKR010000090.1 GCA_949288585.1 uncultured Bacteroides sp.
GCACTGGAACCTGGAGTTCGAAATAGGCATCGGCTATGCCTACACCCGCTACGACCAATTCAACTGCGTGGGCTGCGGCCGCAAAATCAAGGAAGACCAAGACCACCACTACTTCGGCCCGACCAAAGCTGCGGTCAACCTGATTTACGTATTCTAAATCCAACAACCAAAGAGAGTCCCCATGAAACGAATATCCCTACCTATTATTATATTAGCAACCGTCCTGACGACGGCAACCGGCACACTGGCCGCACAACAGGCCCCGTCGGCCGACATCCGCATAGACAGCGTGCGCCTGGAGCGCAACGGCGACTACGTGGCCGTCCGCATGGTCCTGGGTCTGGACGGTACGAAGGTGGACGCCAACCGCGCCCTGCTCATCACCCCCTGCATCGAAGGGACAAGCGAAGGCGACCTGCGCCTGCTGCCCGCCATCGGCCTTTACAGCCGCACACGCTACTACCACTACCTGCGCGCCAACGGCGAAGACATGCTCTCCGGCGAAGACGAAACCAGCCTGCGCACCAACGAACTGCCCCGCACGCTGCCCTATGAAGCCGTCACCCCCTACCAGCCCTGGATGGAAGGCGCGCAACTATCCCTGCAACTGCAAGAATATGGCTGCTGCAACGAGGTGCTGAGCGAAGGATACCTGCCGCTGGCCACCCTGCACAGCCCCAAGGAATCCATCGACTACCTGCCGCTGCTGGCCTACGTCAGGCCGCAGGCGGACAGCGTGAAAATGCGCTCGCTGACCGGCAGGGCCTACATCGACTTCCCCGTCAACCGCACGGAGATACATCCCGATTACCGCAATAACCGCACCGAACTGGCACGCATCACCGCCACCATCGACTCGGTGAAGAACGACCCCGACATACGCATCACGGCACTCTCCATCAAGGGATATGCCTCGCCCGAAGGCAGCCTGCAGGGCAACGAACGCCTGGCCGCCGGACGCACGGAGGCACTGAAGGACTACGTGGCGGGACTGTATGATTTCCCCGCCGACTTCATCCAGACCGCCTACGAGGCAGAAGACTGGGAAGGCCTGCGCCAATACGTGGAACAAGCCGCCACGCTGGCACACCGCCGGGAGATACTGGCCATCATCGACTGCGACCTGCAGCCCGACCCGAAGGAATGGCGGCTGAAGTCGCGTTACCCCGAGGAATACGCAAAGCTGTTGCGCGACTGCTACCCCGCCCTGCGCCATTCGGACTACCGCGTGGAATACGTCGTGCGCCACTACACCGACGTGGACGAAATACGCCGCGTGCTCCGCAGCCGGCCGCAGAAGCTCAGCCTGGATGAATTCTACCTGGCGGCACAGGCCGAACAGCCAGGCAGCGACGCCTTCAACGAAGTGTTTGAGACGGCCGTGCGCATGTATCCCGACGACGAGACGGCCAACCTGAACGCGGCCAACGCAGCCCTGGGGCGCAACGACGTGAAGTATGCCGAACGCTACTTGCAGAAGGCGGGCGACAGCCCCCAGGCCATCCAGGCACGCGGCGTGCTGGCCCTGCAGAAGGGAGAAACCGACCGGGCCATTGACCTCTTCCGCCAGGCGGAGAAGTTGGGAGTGGCCGAGGCAAGCGTCTCCTTGCAAATGCTGAATGCGAAGAATAAATAAATCTTATTATCAAACAATCAAAAATCATTTAGAGTATGAGACTAAGCAATTTTTTAGCAGGAATGTTAGGTTGCGCGGCGATTATGGCGTGCAGCAACGATTTGGACTCCCAAATTGACAACCCGGGAGAGGAACCTAATAATGGGAACTCCTACATGGCCATCAACCTAACTATGGGCAGTGGTGCAGGGACAAAAGCCCCTTCTGACGGAGGATATGATTATGGAACAGATGCTGAAGGTGCTGTGAAAATCAGCGATGCTTTCTTTCTCTTTTACGATGCCGAGGGCAACTACTTGACCACGGGCACGATTGCCGCCAGTGAAGGAACAAATAGCGATGGTTACCTGCCGCTCACAGCCTCTACGGGCACAGAAAGCAATAATACCGTAGAAAGCAAATCTAATGCTGTCGTTGTATTAGGCCCGACAGAAACACAGCCGTCACAAGTCCTCGCAGTTTTGAATGCGGGAACTACCAACAATCTGGCTGGCAAATCGTTAACCGATGCCATTAGTACGATTCAGAACGGGAGCAGTGACGTTGCCAACACAAAGGGCAGCTTCATCATGAGCAACTCTGTATATAAAGACGCTACCAATAAGCTCGTTTACGCACAACCTGTCACAACCTCTAATAGTGCTGAAGAAGCAAAAAAAGCACCCGTGACCATCTACGTAGAGCGTGCAGCAGCCAAAATCAGCTTTTCAAATAACACCAACGATTTTGAATTAAAGAATCCGGCCGTAGTTAATGCTAAAAACGTAAAAATGAAAGTCGTTATCGACGGATGGTGTGTAAATGCTTACAACCAAAGCACCTATCTGGTGAAGAACTTGGATGCAAGCTGGGCAAGCACTGACCCCGTCAGCGGTTGGACAGACTGGAGCAATGCAACGGATTTCCGTTCTTATTGGGCAAAGGATGCCAATTATACGGGCGATGGAGACTACAACCAAGGCCCTACTTACAAGGGACTGGTTTACAAAAAGTTTAGCGAAGCTAACAAAACAAGCGGCACAGCCTTCTACTGTTACGAAAACACGGTAGATCCGACTAAAGCAGAAGCACAAGGCGGCGATTATGCCAACGTGACCACCGTAATGATTGCAGCGCACATTGAGGCAGCAACAGGCGACGAAGGTGCTTATGAAAAACAAAATCTCTTCAAAAAAGGCGGTGTGTTCTATACGGAAAACATACTGAAACAAAACATTGCCGCAACAAGCGATTACTATTGGTACTATACGGAGTCAGGCCAAACAGCCACTCAGCACTGGGTGCCCATTACCGGCGAAGACCTTACATTGACTATCACGGAATCTGCGACCCAAACAGACCCCACCAAACCTGCATACGTGACCATCGCAATCAGCAACATTGCTGCCAGCTCAGACAAAAATATTCCGGAAGGTGGCATTTTGGTAAAAGGAGACAACTCTACAACATCAGTAAGTGTTGATAATGCAAAGACTGACCTGAACACGAATAATTCCTTCACCAAGAACGTGGAAGGCTACAACGATGGTGCCTGCTACTATCAAGTGCCCATTGAACAACTGACGCCGAGTTACACTTCGACGGTGGTTTATGGCGTTGTCCGCAACCATTCGTATGTCTTGACGCTGAACAGTGTATCGCAAGTAGGCTATCCGGTATGGGACAAAGAAAACATCGTACGCCCCATCATCCCCGGCGACCGCGAAGACTACTACGTAGCTGCCACACTGAACGTTTTGTCTTGGCAAGTAGTCAACCAACAAGTAGATCTGTAAAAATTGAATTAGCTAACAACGGAAGCGCCCCGCGCTTCCCGAGGGTGTGTCCGCCAACAACCGACTTTTCCAGGGGCACACCCTCTTTCCACCCCCCTCAAAAAAAAACAAACCGATATGGCAACAAAAGAACCTACCCAGAAACCACCGTTCAAGCTGAAAGCCCAAGAACTCAAGCTGACGGAACAAACCAATGACTACTACCTGCAACCGGAACTGGTGAAGTGCCTCTACGTGGACGACATCGCCGCCGAAGTGGCCGCCCTCAGCACCCGCCAGGAAGACCCGGAGGACATCGCGCGCATCCTGCGCCAGAGCATGCAGCGGATGATGTGGTACCTCTCGTCGGGATACAGCGTCAGCACACCCCTCGGCTACTTCCGCCCCACGGCGCAAGGCGTCTTCCTGGAGAGCGAACTGAACGAGGCCCTGGACCGCAGCCGCCTGGAACTGGGCGTGAAATACTCCATGGGCGAAGAGATGCGCCAGGCGCTTGAAGAGGCCGACATCGCCGTCACCGTCACCAAGGCCGCCAGCGGCCCGCAACTGTACAGCGTGGTCAGCGGACAGGACGCCGAGAACCCCGAAGCGGCCACACGCGGCGAAGGCACCCCCATCAGCGCCGGGCAGACCTGCGTCATCAAGGGACGCAACATCAAGGTGGGCGGCACGGGCGAAGAAATAGGCGTCACACTGACCCGCGTCGACGGAGACACGCACACCACCGTCTTCTTCCCCCTCAACCGCCTCTACCCCAACACCCGCACCCGCGTGGGCTTCGTCATGCCCGCCGACGCGCCGCAGGGCAGCGTGTGGAGCGTGACCCTCTGCACGCAGCTGGCCAACGACGGACACTACCTGCTCAAGAAAACGCGCACCGTCACGATGGATACGAATTTCGTAGTCGGGGAAGTCAGCGAATCCATTCCGGGCGGGGAAGACGACGACGACAGCGGACAAGGCACCTTCGGGTAACCTCTTGGCAAGCCGCCAAGTACAGACTTGGCAGACCGACAAGTCCGGACTTGGCAAACCGACAAGTACAGACTTGGCAAGCCGCCAAGAAAAAACGGCCCGGAACGAGTTCCCCACCCACTGATTGCATAAACCTATATATATTGTATAAAGACCCCATCACATGAAACATCTGTCCATCCTCCTCAGCCTCGCCGCCCTGCTGTCCGCGTGCGACGCCATCTACGACTACGAGGGCGACTGCGACGTCCACTACCGCGTGCGCTTCAGCTTCGAGCACAACCTGAGCTACGCCGACGCCTTCGCCCACGAAGTGGACGACATCAGCCTCTTCGTCTTCGACCACGAAGGACGCTACGTCACCCGCGTCGACAGCCGGGCCGCGCAACTGGACGACCAGACCGTCGCCCTGCCCGCGCTGGCCGCCGGACGCTACACCCTCGTGGCCTGGGGAGGCACGCAAGGCCCGCTGCAGAGCTACGAAACGCCCACGCTCGTGCCCGGCTCGTCTGTCCTCGCAGACCTGACCTGCCGCATCGCCGACCGCACCCGCGACGACGAAGGACAGGCACACGTGGGCGAGATGGACAAACTCTTCCACGGCATACAGGCCTACGACCTCGACGCCGACGAAGGCACCCACACGCTGCCGATGCCCCTGGTGAAAGACACGAAGCACGTCCGCATCGTCCTCCAGCACCTCTCGGGCGACGAAGTAGACCCCGACGACTTCATCTTCACCCTGACCGACGACAACGGGCACCTGGCCCACGACAACACCCCCCTGCCCGACGAAGTGCTGGCCTACGACGCCTGGCACGTCACGCAAGGCACCGCCAGCCTGCCCGACGACGAAGCCGACGCGCAAGGCCGCGCCACCACCAGCATCAGCGTGGCCGTGGCCGAACTGACCACCAGCCGCCTCATGGCCGGGCAGGACGACAACCCCACCACGCTGACCATCAGCCGCAAAGAACCCGACGACGACGGCACCCACCGCACCGTCCTCTCCATCCCCCTCGCCGACTACGCCCTGCTGGTGAAAGGCCACTACAACAGGCAACTCAGCGATCAGGAATACCTCGACCGCCAGGACGAATACAACCTGACCTTCTTCCTCGACGAAGACAACAACTGGGCCAGCTCCAGCATCATCATCAACTCCTGGCGCGTGGTGCTGAGCGACGTCGAACTCTAAGGATAATGAAGAATGAAGAATTGAGAATGAAGAATTGGGAATGAAGAATTGGGAATGAAGAACTGCTTCTTATACATATTGCCCCTCCTGCTGGCCGTAGTCCCCGCCTCGTGCGTCTACGACTACCCTGCCGCCGACGCCCCCGCCGACGACGACACCCGCGTCTGGCTCACCTTCACCCTCGCCGTCGACCAAGCCAACGGCACAGCCCCGACGCGCGCCACCTGGGGAGACAACTACGACTCCTACAGCGGCACGGCCAGGGAAAACCACATCGACCCCGACGACGTGCAAGTGCTCATCTATTCCCAAAAAGAGGAGAACCAATACATCGCCCAAGTGGAGAACCTCGCCTGCATCCAGGCCGAAGGCGGCTACACCTACCACGGCGAACTGGCCGCACCGGCCGACCGACTGCAAGCCGGGGAGCGCTACAAAATCATGGTACTGGCCAACTGCGGAGACATCAATAATACGACCGACATACCCGACCTCACCTTCACCGAGGAAAATACAGACTACATCCCCATGTGGGGCGTCACCACCGCCACCCTCACCCTCACCCCCGGCCTCAGCCAAGACCTGGGCCAGATAGACCTGCTCCGCGCCCTGGCGAAGATAGAAGTCGTGCTGGGCGACGCCCCCGCGACGGAATACACCATCACCCGCATCACCCTCAACCGCCGCAACACCACGGGCTACTGCCTGCCCGGCGGATGGAGCACCGTCGACAAGACCACGGACTTGGAGCGCGAAAGCAACACGCCCGCCTCCTTCCGCCCCTATGCCTCTTTGACAACATCCCTCGACTATTTCGCCGTAGCAGACAACCAGCTATCCGCCGTCTACTACCTCCCCGAATACGAGAAGTCCGACGCCAACCCCGCCCAACTGACCATCACCCTGACCAAGGACGGCAAAGCAAAAGACTACACCCTCGACCTGAAAGACTACACCACCGACGCCTACTACGACCTCGTCCGCAACCACATCTACCGCTACACCGTCACCGGCGTGCAGGACGGCGAACTGGCCGTGAGCTACCGGGTGTTGCCGTGGGAGAAGGTGACCTCGGGCATTACCTATGGCGACATAGAGTGCGAACTGCTGCCGGAAGGAGGCGATAGCGGAGACGCAGTCAAAGGCGACCCCGAAGCCATCTTCGGCATCCTGCACAAGCCTACCTACGCTTCTTCGCACGACTTCTCCGTCCTCAAGCCGGGAACGGCGGGAGCCACCTACGAGTTTACGCTGACGGCGCCCGAAGGCGCGGTGTGGACTGCCCACCTCTCCAACAATAAAGATTTCTACTTCTCAGACAGTAACATCGATACGGACAACGACGGCACGAAGGAAACAAAGATGGTATCCACCGGCATTGCACGTACGGAGAAATATTACATCCAAATCAACGCCACCAACCCGTGGCAGGAGATTGAAGATAAAAACGGGGAAACGCTGCCCAATGCTGAGATAGACTTCGACTCGCGCTCGGCATGGGGCGCGCAGGTGGAAGCCGAACACCGGGTGATAGAGACCTACTTCTACATCACCATCCTTGCAGACGGAGATATGCAAGAAAAAGAACTGGAAATAAACCCCACACTCCAGACCTCCACACATTTTGTGGACAACCGGCGTTTCCCTGGCACAGCCACCCGGATATGGATTCGTCAAGTGCCCGCACAGAAAGGGCGGAGCGGGGAAGACCAGCCCGGCGCGGTGTGGAATGCCGCCAACCTGGCCGCAGATGTCAACCCCACAGACGAAGACTTTCAATGGTGGCGCGTCAACCCCTATTGGGCACATTAATTAACAGGAAAGGAAGCAAGACAATGAAACCTACCACTTTCTATATATTCATCTTGATGCTGGCCACTTGCCTGGCCGCCTGCTCCATCAACGATTTCCCGGAGGAAGGAAACACCCCCGGCGGAAGCGGCACCCTGCGCATAGCCTACCGCGTGGCGGGAAACAGCGTGCAGACCCGGACCACCGAAGCCGGC
>CASEKR010000091.1 GCA_949288585.1 uncultured Bacteroides sp.
GAGCAATCAGCCCCGACGAGCTTTCCATACACGATAACTCGCATAAATATGCTAATTACCGTTAACCGTATTCAATTCTCTTATTATAGTTCATATCTTTTTTGTTGGTTAATCTACGTTATCGGAAGCTGAGGCTATATCCGTTCCACGCGATCTTCGTCTACGTACCACAAATAGCCCTCAATGAGTTTTCGGTTGTATCCCATGTGTGCAAGCAGTTCTATGTAATCTTGAACCTGTCTGGCATACGAGCGGCGTGGTTTTCCGAATTTGAAATCGACTACTATCACATGTCCGCTTTCGTCCGTCATTACCCGGTCAGGACGTCGTATGTGTAATTCCCCTTTTTCCATCCAGATGATGTCGCATTCGCGGAACAGTTTCCATTGTCCCGAGTACCAGTCTTGCACTTGTGGTAAGGCAAAGGCATGATGGGTAAGCTGCCGGATGGCTTCTTCTTCCTGTATATCTGCAACAATGCCTTCAAAGACCAGGCGGTCTATGGCAGAGTCGATGTCTTCGGTAGATTTGATAGTAGAAAATAGTGTGTGAAGCATCTGTCCGCGATTGATATAGCGTTGAGGCGATTCACTTTCTTCCCGTCCGGCAATGAAATCCGCCGAACGGTTGGATTGGCGGAACTCAATCTCCGGTCGTTGAGTTGTCAAATATACAGGTAATCGTTCCGGATTGACGGCCAGCCGGTTGACGACCTCTTTGCCAACCGGATATGTTTGGCGAGGCACAGAAGGACAGGGAGTTCCGTACTCATAAATATTCTTTTCACTTTCCCATTGTCCTTTATTCTCTTCGGCTAAACGAGGCAATGCGTCTGCCAATAAATCTGCCACGGAGTTCCGGTATCCCTTCCGTCCCCAACAAACCAGGTTCTTGCCTGCCCGGGTAAATGCGACATAGAGCAGATTCAAATTGTCAACCCACAATTGTAGCCGCTCGTTCAAGTAATCGCGGCGATAAGTTGACGAAGCCATTGTTGTTCCGTAAGTCACCGGAACCAAATCCAAATGATTATAAGGCGAAGATTCTGGGACGCACCATACAAGTTGGTTGTTTGTTTCGTTTTCTAAGCGCCAATCACAGAAAGGTATAAGAACCGTGTGAAATTCCAATCCTTTCGACTTGTGGATAGAAAGGATGCGGATTCCTTCCACTTCGCCGCCGGGAATGGGTTTACTGCACAACGTTTCGTCCCAATAGTTGAGAAAACCGTCGGCCGGAGCATCGGCTAAGTATGTCGTCACTGCATCGAAGAAAGCGAACAGGTAAGCCTCTTGCCCTTCTATTTGTTCTACATGGAAGATGACGCACAGTTCTTCCAATAATTCATAGAGAGGCATCAAGCGTAGTTCTTCTTGCCGTCGTGTGAAATCATCGGGCAAGGAACCGTCTATCCATTGGCCGCAATCTAAAAGTAATGCAGCCCGCGCAACAGGATCTTGGCATGTCAGATAACGTAATGCATCAATCAGTAGGCAAACCGCAGGCGATGCGTCCAGGCGGAAAGCTTCGTCGGATACGATGGGTATGCCCAGTTCTTTGTCGAAATAGGTTGCAATGAGTGGTATATTTTTGTTCTTGCGCACCAGTATGGCTATATCTTGAAGGCTGATTCCTTCATTTTGCAATCTTAGCACCTCGTCGGCCAAAGCTTTCAGTGTTTGGGTCGTATAGTCGGTATCTTCGTCCGGTTCCAAGAGTTGCATACGCACATAACCTTTTATTTCTGTTTTGGGTGATTGCTGTACCACGTCGGCATAGGCTTCGGTCAGTGCTTGGCAGGGTTCTTTCAGTTCGGCTTGGTGCAGGGTGTTGAAGTAATTGGTTGCCGCTGTGAAGAAGCTGTTGTTGAAATCAATGATGCGTGCTTCGCTTCGGCGGTTGACCGCCAATGTCTTTACCTGTATGTATTGCGTCAAGGGGGAATTGCCAGGTTTCAGATTGTTCAGGATAGTCCAGTCTCCATTCCTCCAACGGTAAATGGATTGTTTGACATCGCCTACAATCAGGCTGTCTTCTCCCTGTGCCAGTCCTTCTGACAATAGCAGACGGAAATTGTCCCATTGCATACGGCTGGTATCTTGAAATTCGTCAATCATTACGTGTCGGATGTTTGCACCTATCTTTTCGAAGATAAATGCCGAGTCTCCTTCACGCATCAGGCCGTGCAGCAGGGCATTGGTATCTGACAGCAGGAAGCGGTTCTGTTCATTGTTCAGTTGGCGAACCTGTTGGTCTATATTGTTCAGCAGTTGTAGCTTGTTGAGGTGTTGTAGCGAAAGGCGGGTGCTGTTTATGGCATATAGGCATTGGGGCCTTTGTTCTTCTGCTTGCGCTAATAAGGGGCGTAACGTGCTTTCGGCCAAGGCGATAATTCCTGCCTTGCGTGGCGAGGTCTTGGTTGCCCAGTTCTCTGCGTTGGCCAGGCAGTTGGAAACTGTTGTGTTCAGGATGTCTTTGTCTGCCAGTTTCCCTGCTCTCAGTTTTGCGAAATAGTTGCCGATGCCTCTTTGTCCCCCTTTCAAGTCTTCCGGTGAAAGCCCGTTTGCTTGCAAGGTTTCGTTGAAGCGGTCGGCAATGTCTTGCATTTCTTTCCGCGCTTTGGTTTCTGTTTCGTGGAGTACATCGCGGTACAGGTGTATGGCTTGTGGGTTCCGCATTTTTTCTCGAAGCAGTTGCCCACGTTCGATGTAGCTTTCAGTGAAGATGTTGCGGGCAAAGAGTTTCACTTCGTCGGATACATTCCAGCGTTTGTCGTCGGCAATACGTTCGTTGATGTAATCCAGCAGCAGGGCCAGTACTGCGGATGTTGGTGTCAGGCTCTCAATCAGGCTGTCAACGGCCTCGCCAAGCACTTTGTCGCTATCCAATTCAATATTCAGGTTGGGGCTGAGTTCGAGTTCGCGGGCCAAGTTCCTCATGACCGATTGGAAGAACGAGTCGATGGTCTCCACGCGGAAGCGGCTGTAGTCGTGCAGTATGTATTGCAAGGCTACGCCCGCTCTTTGGCGGATATCGGCATCGCTCATCGGGTGCTGTTGGGCAGACAAGTCTTCGGCAAGGCGCCGCAAATAGGCATCGGAAGCGGGGTCTCCTTTGTGCAATCCGTACAGCTGTTGCAGAATGCGTTCTTTCATCTCTGCCGTAGCCTTGTTGGTGAAGGTGACAGCCAGGATTTGCCGATAAGCACGAGGGTTGAGAATGAGGTGCTTGATATATTCTACGGCCAGGGTGAACGTTTTTCCTGAACCGGCGGAGGCTTTATAGACAAGGAGTTCCATGAAGAAGTGGAGAGTCAGTCTGCTGCTTTTTTCAGCCGTTTGAAGTATTCGATGATGCCCCGATAGTCCCGGTCGGTGCAAGCGTTGAATTTGTTCCACAGGTCGCCCATGATGACTGCGCCCCCGAATCCTAAATCGCGTACCAAAGGCATGTTTTCAAGCCGGACTCCTCCCAAGGCCATGACCTTGCTGTCAATGATGTCTTCGCGTTTGGCTTGCCGCAGTTCTTCCACGGTGAAGGCGGCAGGGCGCGGGTTGGAGACCGATTCAAAGACCGGGCTGAGGAACAGATAGTCGTAGTAATGTTTTTTGTTCTCCACCTCATCCAGCGTGCGGCACGTGCAACTGATGTGCCCCGAATAGTCGTGTGGCTCAACCAAGTTGCGGCGGTTCAGGTGAATGCCCATCAGGCCGAACTCTTCTTGCAGATAGAAATGTTCGTGGGTGACGATGTGCTTATGGTATTTCTGGGGGATGAGGGTCAGCAGGCGTTCGGAATACATGGCTGGCGTCTCCGGTTTGCGTAAATGGAGGATGTCAAGCCCTTCCTCGAAGAGGGCGGTGATGATTTGGTCCTCTTCGACGAAGAACGTCGGTGTGGTGACAACGATGAGTTTCATGTCTTCTGCTACGATCTGGGTTCTATTCGGGACAAAATTAAGAAATACTTACTACTGAATGGAAGGTTTTCTCTAAAAATATGTTACGGAGGGCGAAAGAAATGCAGGAGCCTTCCTAATGGGCAGAGTAATCGCGCTCCCCGAAAATATGGCTTCCGACTCTCACCAGCGTGCTGCCTGCTCGGATGGCTTCGTGGTAGTCGTGGCTCATGCCCATAGACAACTCGCAGAACCAGGGGGCATCGGCAAACCACGTAGTCCGGGTTTCAAGGAACAAATCGTACAGGGAGTTGAACTCCTGCTGCACCTGGTCCATGTTGTCGGTATTGGTGGCCATGCCCATGAGACCGCAGAGGCGGACATGGGACAGTGCGCGCCATTCACCTCCGCTTAATAGCTGGCGGCATTCGTCGGGCGTGAAGCCGAACTTGGTTTCCTCCTGTGCGATGTGGATTTGCAGCAGGCAGTCGATGACGCGCCCGGCCTTGGCGGCTTGTTTGTCCACTTCGGCCAGAAGGCGGAAGGAGTCGATGCCGTGGATGAGGGAGACGTAGGGCGCGATGTATTTCACCTTGTTTGTCTGCAAGTGCCCGATGAAATGCCATTCTATATCCTTGGGCAAGGCATCGTGCTTGGCAGACAACTCTTGTACCTTGCTTTCGCCGAAGATGCGTTGCCCGGCTTGGTAGGCTTCGAGTATCGCTTCGTTGGGGTGGAACTTGGAGACTGCCACGAGGCGCACGCCCCGGGGCAGTTCGTCCAAGACTTGTTTCAGGTTGCCGGTGATGCTGCTCATGCCTGTACCTCCGGTTTGTCGTCAGGCTCGGCGTGGAAAGGGTAGACGTCCATGATGGCGGTCTCGGCCACGGACGCTATCTGGTAGTCGGCCATCGTTCCCTTCATGCCTTCGTCCAGTTTCTTGACGGCGTCGCGCAGGTCGGCGGCTTGCACGAGGACTTGCGTGGAGGTCTTCTTCTCGGCGCCGCTTTTCTCGTCGAGGGTGATGAACACTAACTTGCATTTGAACCAGCGGTCGGCGGCTTCTTCTTCGCAGGGGAAGAGTTCGCTGTAATTGGCGCGTTTGATGTCGGCCACGATGAACTCGCCCGAGATGAAGGGGGCTATTTCTTCGGTAATGCGTGCTTCGGCCTCGGTGAAGCTCAGGGCATCCACTAAGTAAGGCTCGGTCACTTTCTTGTTCATACCGTTTTCCATCGTTTTCTCATATCGAATCTTGCATTCGAACCATGTGTGCATTGGCATAATTCTATATTGATTAATGTGGTTTGTTTTCCTCCAATGAGGCCGACAAAGATAGGGAATCCCCCGCAATCGGCGAAGTATTTCCTGCTTTTTGTTTCTTTTGCGGGAGAAGTGCGTAACTTTGCGCGGCTTTAAACAGAGTAGCGTATGACAGAACAATCCTATATTATCCGCCTGACGGAGGCCGTGGCCCGCCATCCGCAGGTGCGGTTGGCCGCTCCCGCCAGCTTGGAGTTGAGGCCTGGAGAACACGTGGCCATTGTCGGTCCCAACGGGGCGGGGAAGAGCTTGTTGGTAGACATGCTGACGGGTAAGTATCCTTTGCTGTCCGGCAGCGTGGAGTATGATTTCCGCCCGTCCGTCCGGCCGGCCGTTTATGAGAACGTGAGGTACATTGCCTTCCGCGACACGTACGGGAGCGCCGATGCCAACTACTATTACCAGCAGCGGTGGAATGCCCACGACCAGGACGGTTCCCCCTTGGTGCGCGAACTGCTGGGGAGTTATGAAGATTCAGAGGACGTGCAGCGTCTCTTCGCGCTGTTCCATCTCGACATGTTGCTGGACAAGCCCGTCATCCTGCTCTCCAGCGGCGAGTTGCGCAAGTTCCAGTTGGCCAAAGCCCTGCTGGGCGCTCCGCGCGTTCTCATCATGGATAATCCCTTCATCGGCCTGGATGCCCCGACGCGTGCGTTGCTGGCCGACTTGTTGGGGCAACTGGCGCGGCTTGGCACATTGCAAATCGTCCTGGTCCTGTCGGTGGAGCGGGACATCCCGCCGTTCATCACCCACGTGGTGCCCGTCGGCGGGCGGCGGGTGGGGGAGAAGGTGCCTGCCGATGTTTACCGCCAACGTCCGCCGGAGGGGACGGAAGGCTTGCCCGACGGCTTGGAAGCCCGCATCCTTTCCCTGCCTTACACGCATACGAACTTCGATTCCGACGAAGTGGTCCGCCTGAACCGCGTGAGCATCCGCTATGGCGAACGCACCATCTTGCAGGATTTGGACTGGACGGTGCGCCGGGGCGAGCGTTGGGCTTTGTCCGGCGAGAACGGCGCGGGCAAGTCGACGCTGCTCAGCCTGGTCTGTGCCGACAATCCGCAATCCTACGCTTGCGACATCCGCCTGTTCGGGCGGCGGCGCGGTTCGGGCGAGAGCATTTGGGATATCAAGCGGCACATCGGTTACGTCAGCCCCGAGATGCACCGCGCGTACCAGAAGAACTTGCCCGCGCTGGATATCGTGGCCAGCGGCCTGCACGACAGCATCGGCCTCTACCGCCGTCCCCGTACGGAGGAACTGGAGACGTGCGTCTGGTGGATGGAGACGTTTGGCATCGGCGCGTTGCGCGAACGCTCGTTCCTCTCGCTGTCGAGCGGCGAGCAACGCCTCTGCCTCCTGGCCCGCGCCTTCGTGAAAGACCCGGAACTGCTTATCCTCGACGAACCGCTGCACGGGCTGGATACGCGCAACCGCCTCTTGGTGCGCCGCGTCATCGAGGCTTTCTGCCACCGGCGGGACAAAACGCTGGTGATGGTCACCCATTACGAAGAAGAATTGCCCCCCTGCATCGACCATCGCCTGCACTTGCTCCGGCAAAGGTGAGCTTTCGCCGCAGGAAAGGGGTAGCATCATCGGCAATGTTGTGTATCATCATCGGCAATGATGACTACCAACATCGGCAATGATGCTATATCTTTCCCGGGGAAGGACGGCGCTTCGTCCGAACGCTGGCCGCGCCCCTTCTGCGCAACAGGCGGAGCCGGGCGGCGGGAAGTGTCCAAAAAAGTAGGATTATGAGGAGCATTTTCAAGACCGTCTGCTATGTAAATGGAAGCAAGGAGAAGAATGGAATTGTCCCCATCATGGGACGGGTTACAGTCAACGGGACTATCGCGCAGTTCAGTTGCAAGCAGCGTATCTCCAAGGATTTGTGGGATGCCAAAGGCAACAGGGTGAAAGGCAAGAGCCGAGAGACGGTGGCGGTTTGACAAGGAGAACGAGGCATTTGCCAAACGGGTGGGCAAAGACCGCTCCAAACGCACGTGCCCAAAGTACCTGACCGTCCGCAAATACGTGGTGCGTTCATCAAGCGACAATACAAGCGGACGGACATGGCGATGAACGAACTGACGGAGGACTTCATCGTGACTACTGCCTGTACCTGCTGACGAGGGTGAAGGAAACAATGGGGAAATAATCCTTGCCCTGCTCCCCGATTTTCCCTAACTTCGCAAATGAAACAACCAGTAAAAATATGAGTATCATAAAACCACAAAATATATTGTCCATACAAAGCCGCGATGAATTTCGCCAATGGCTTATGACACATCATGCCATTGCAAGGGAGTGCTGGGTGAAAGTTAAGCGCGGG
>CASEKR010000092.1 GCA_949288585.1 uncultured Bacteroides sp.
GCCTCTGTACCAATGAACAAGGGTTTCAAACAGCGACGCTTCCTTTCCGAAAGCGGGTGCAAAGGTAGGGGCTTTATACGGAATAGACAAAATTATCAAGGACTTTTTTTCCACTTTTTTCAGAATTTATTTTAGCTCGCCTGGAATACAATGAGTTACATGGAAAGAAAAATAAAGAAGAGAAAAGAGGGGGGAAAGAAGTAATACATTATAATATATTAAGCAAACGGCCTATAACATTTTTTTGTCCTCTTAGAGCCTATTTAAAAATGGCTGTTTCTGTCATACTTCGCGGAGCGAAACATCTCCTGAATACTACTCTTGCATAGGGAGATTCTTCACTGCGTTCAGAATGACAGAGAAAATGAAAATTCAAACAGGCTCTTAAGCCCCTTCATTTTCCAAAGAATGTTCACTTATTTCTTCCAGGAACAAAGAAATCTTTTTCTGTAAGGCGACAATTCCGGGCGATACGCTTGCAATAATCCAACCGTCCCAACGTATGGTTACGAGAATCCGAACCAAATGCAAACTTCAATCCGGCCCGTTTTGCCATGTCAACAAATTCTTCGTGTGGGACGTGTGCCGTATCGTTTATTTCTATGGCTACATTCTTGGCGCAAGCGGCATCAATCAATTGCCGCATCCGCTTTTTAGTCCAGAGTTTACCATATTCCCGTTGAATGCACGGAGGCAAGAAAAGAGGACAAGCGAATATATCCATCACCCATCCCCGTCCCTACTCCCTTCGTTATTCCTTCGTTATTGGTTCGTTTTTGGTTCGAGTGCATGGAAACGAACAAGAGGCAGGGGAAGGGGGAATGGAAAAAGCGGCCGTCACTGCCTGCCAACCGTACAGGCAATGCGGCCGCTTGAAGCGACGTTTCCTCCGGAGAGGTCCTACTGACGCGCTTTCTTCAGTTCTTGGCGGACCATGTGGCCCCACTCTTTCACGTCGTCGTCCCGCCAGCCCCCTTCGGAAGAAGCTTTGGGATAGAGCATGGAGCAGGTCTCGTCTTTATCGGATACTGACCAGGCCACCCAACTGATGGAGCGCTGGCGCATCCAGTCGACCCACAAAGCCCATTCTTCGGGATTGATGGGGCCGTCGCCCGAGGCTTCCATGCCGGCGCATTCGGAGACGAAGACGGGCAGGCCCTTGGACAGGGCATAGTCGCCACGGTCGCGCAGCCATTGGCCGTGGGTGTTGGCGTAGAAGTGCAAGGTGTACATCAGGTTCTTGTGGCCCGCGATGGGGTTGTCGGCGGCCAGGTGGATGTCCTGGTCCCAATGGGGACAGCCCACGAGAATCAGCGCATCGGGTTCGATGGAACGGATGGCCTTGATGACTTCTTCAGAATAGGCTTTCACCTGCTCCCAGGTGTCTTCCACAGGTTCATTGAAGATTTCGTAGATGACGTTTGGCACTCCCTTGTAGCGCGTGGCCATCTGTGTGAAAAAGGTTTTCGCCTCTTCGGTGCGGATGCCGTGGCTATGCCAGT
The DNA here is from genome assembly GCA_949288585.1 of uncultured Bacteroides sp. Classification (GTDB taxonomy): domain Bacteria; phylum Bacteroidota; class Bacteroidia; order Bacteroidales; family Bacteroidaceae; genus Bacteroides. The sequence goes on from CASEKR010000092.1 coordinate 1,503, forward strand.
CGATAATGACATACACGCCGTTGGCGATGGCGGCATCGGCCACGGCCTGCACGCACTCCACGCCTTTCTGCGGGTCGTCTATGTAAGCGCCTTCCAACTCCACGCCCATGGACGCACGGAGAACTTCCGCGCCCCAGTCCTCGACCAGCCATTTGGCGGAGGAGGCGTTGTAGAAGCGGGGCCAGAATTGGTGCCAGCCGTAGCTGACGCCGTGCAAGGCCACAGTATCGCCTTTTTCGTTCATCAACTGCGTGCCCTTCACCACCAGGGCGGGCACTTCTCTCGCTTTCGCGGTTTCGCCTGCCTCGTCCGCCTTCTTCGCCGTTTTGGAGGCGCACCCCGCCAGCAGGAAGGCCAGGGCGCAGCAAAGGCCGGTTTTGATTACTGTCTGTTTCATCGTATCCAATTATTTCAGTTTTTCGTTTTCAGTCTTGATAATCCCAATCGTAGAGTCGGTGGCGAACACCGAGTTCAGGCCCTGCTGTTCCTGGGCCGGGTCACCGGTGTAGTCGTCGCCGCGTTCCCAATACTCATGGGCGGGATTGGCAAAGCCGCCCCATGCCCAGAAGTTGCAGCCGGCAAAAAGGCCTCCGCGCTCCCGCTCCTGGCGAATCAGGTCGAAGACGTAGCGATAGTATTCGTCGCGGGCAGTGGTCGGCGCGTCTTTGGAGAACTGGAAGCCGTCGCGGGGGAAGCCGAACTCTTCCAATACAATAGGCTTCCGGTATTTCTTAGCCACGGCCATGTGCTGGTCGATGTACTGCTTCGTGTTTGCCTTGGCGCGGGGCAGCAGTTCCGTCAGGCTGTCGGCCTTCACCCATCCCCAGTTGTAGGGCCAGATGTGTATGTTCAGGTAGCTGATGTTGGGGTCGGCATGTACTTTTTCAAACAGGGCGATGTCGCCTTCGCATCCCCACATTCCTTCACTGCCAGTGGATATCATGTGGTTGGCGTCCAGGGCGCGGATTTGCGCGGCTACGCCGGCCATCCAGCGGGCAAAGGGTTCTTTGTTTTCTTCGGAGAAGGCGCGCGGCTCGTTGCCTATTTGCCAGGACATCAGCGTCGGGTCTTCCGTGTACTTCAAGCCATTGTAGCGGTTGGTGCGCGTCACGATGTAGTCCACGTGCTTCGCAAAGAGGGCCTTCGCGCTGTCCGACTGCTGGTACTGCTTGACGTACTCCATGAAGGCGGGCCAGCCGTCAATGGCCGGTACCACGGCATCGCCATGCCCGGACCATTGCAGGTAGACGGAATATCCGCCACTCCATTCCCAAGAATTGTTCAGGTAGAGGACGGCCGTCATGTCGCGCTTCTTCAACTCGTTCATGAAGTAGTCCAGCCCGTCGAGGATGGTGTCGTTGTACACGCCGGGGGCAAGCTGCAAAGAGGGTTCCACGCGGGTCTTTATACCGTCAGGCCCGTCGGCTCCCACCAACGTGCGCAGGTTGGTCACGCCGATGCTCTTCAAGAAATCCAGTTCTTTGCCCAGGCGGTCACGGTCGCCCCCGCGCCCGGTGGAGCCGAGGATGGCTCCGTACCAGAAGTTGGTGCCGACGAAGTAATAGGGTTTCCCGTCGCGGACGAACTGGCCGCTGTCGTTGACCGCAATAAACGAATGGCCGTGTGCAGGCTTGGGCTGCGGGGAGCAGGCTGCAAAGAAAACGAGCAGCACTGCAAAGAGAGAGAGATGCAGTTTCATAAGCTAAGTCTCCTTTCCGTCCTGTTTATTCCACGCCCAATTGTTTCCGAATCCAGGCCTGCCAGGCGTCCCACTGTTCCTGGTACCAGTAGTGGCCCGTCTCCAGGTAGGGATGCAGTTCCTTGGGGGCTTCAATCAGGTTGTAGGCCGCATACATGGAAGTGGGCGGGCAGACCTCGTCGTTGTAGCCCCAGCTGTACCAGCCGGGCACCTTGACCAGACGGGCAAAGTTGGCCACGTCGTAATAGCGGACGGTCTGGCGCACCTTCTCGTCGGCACCGCCGTAATAGAGGAAATAGTGGGGCCAGCCGCAGGCGCGTTTCTCGAAGAAAGCCTCATGGTCGCACAGGGCGGGATGGACAGGCGCCAGGGCGGTGACACGCGCATCGAGGGCGGCGGTGATGACGGACAGCGCGCCGCCTTGGCTGGAACCGGCCACGCAGAGAGCCTTGCCATTGTATTGCGGCAGCGAACAGATGAGGTCTACCGCGCGCAAGACGCCCACGATGACGCGGTTGTAGTAGCAGGCGTCGCGGTCGTCGCGGCGGAAGGTCCAGTAGTTGCCCAGCGCGCCGTTGGCCAAGGCATCATAGACGGACTGCTCCATCGTGACCGGTATGCCGTGGATGCCCACTTCGAGGGTGATGATTTTGCCCGAGGCCGTATAGGTGTCGCCCATGTAGGGGCGCACGCCAGCGCCGGGGACGCGCAGCAGGGCAGGATATTTGCCTTCCTTCTTGGGGATGCTCAGGATGCCGTAGAAGCGTCCGCCCCAGGGTTTGGTCTGGAAGCTGACCTGGTAGACATTGTCCGTCTCCGTGCAGCGGTCGGGCAAGAGGGTCATCACCGGGTTCAGGGGCAACTCGCGGGCGCGCTTCAGCGTCTCGCTCCAGTAGGACTCGAAGTCGTCGGGCAAGAGGCTGACGGGGCGGAGCTTGTCCGGTTCATAGGCCGCCGTGGCCAGTCCTTCGTAGGTCTTGCCGCCAAGATGAGCTTTCACCTTACAACGCAAGAAGCCGGGCGTCTTCATCGTGGCACGCAGCTTCAAGGTGCCGTCTTTCAGTACGACGCCTTCTTTTTTCTCCGTGGGATACATCTCGGGCCCCAGTTCATAGTCCACCGTGACGTCCGGCAGCAAGTTCTGGGCTTTGACGACCCGCACGGTGAAGGTGCATTTCTCGCCGAGCGCATAGGTCCAATCGGAATGGTCTGGTGAAACGACTACGCGGATTTCATTGCCGCGAATCTGTCCGTGCACTGCGCTAATGCAGAGCAGGACGAAGAGAGATAAAATGCTTACTTTTCTCATGGCACATTAAATGATTGATAATTTGCCCCAAAGGTACGCACTTATCCCATAGGAAGGTGATACTATTTTATCAAAAGCTGGTCAAATGATGACTTTCTTCTTGTGATAGTTTTCCCGGAACTCTTTGGGCGCGCAGCCTTTCTTACGCTTGAACATGCGGTTGAAGTTGGAAAGGTTGTTGAAGCCGCAATCATAGCAAATCTCGGCCACCGTCCGCGTGGAGTCCACCAGCAGGCGCGCGGCAGCCCCCAGACGGATGTCTATGATGTATTCCGAAAGAGTCTTGCCGGTGCGCAGACGGAAAAAGCGACTGAACGAGACAGGCGTCATCCCCACCATTTCGGACAGGGTGACCAGGCGTATTTCTTCGCGGAAATGTTCGTTGATATAGCCCTGCACCTTTTGCACCCGGCGGCTGTCGGAGACGGATTCTATCTTGGCGAAGGACGTGGTGGACAGCACCCGTGCGTCTTCGAACAAGGAAAGTTCGTAGAGTATGCTCAAAAAGTCCTGCACGGCATAGAAGCCCTGTTCTTCCGTGGCCAGTTTCTCCAGTTGGTTGTACACCTTCATCACGGCTTGCAGGGGGAAACTGAGCCCGCACTGGGCGCGGTTCAGCATACGCGCGATAGAGGAGAATTGGTTCTTGTGGAGGGTATGGGGAGGAAGCAGGTCGGGCGCGAACTGGATGGTGATTTCGCGGATGTCCTTCGACGTGCACTGGTGTTGTTCCCAAGCATGTTCCAGGTTCTTCCCGGTAATCAGCACGAGGTCGTAGTCGCCGATGACCTCGGCCGAATCGCCTACCACGCGGCGCACGCCGGCGGCATGTTCCACAAAGTTCAATTCATACTCGTCATGGTAATGTATCGGATAAGTAAATTCCGACTTGCGGCGGTCGACGACGTAGAAGCAGTCGCGCTCGGACAGGGGGGTAATCTCGCGGATGATGTTCTCGGTGTTTTCCATACAATTGCAGGTTAATAAAGTATCATGTCCGCAAAAGTAGTGATTCTTTCTTGTTCTCCCAACAAACGGCGGGGGAAAAATCGGAAACCGGGGAGAAAAAGTGCAAAGAAAAGCCTCCCGGAACCAGAGGGAAAGGTTCCGGGAGGCCGGGAAATCCGAAGGAGGATAGGCCACGCCTGTCAGTCAGCGACCTGCAACGTATAAGTGGCCACGGGCAAATTGCCCGAGCGGACAGTCAGCGTGGCCTGGCCGGCTCCGCCGGCGCTTTGCAGCAAGATTTGCGCCAGGCCGTTGAAGGCTTTCACGCGGTAGCTGCGAGCATCGCGGTCAGTGGGACGTTCGGTGTCGCGGTAGGCGGGGTCTCCATTGCCCACGCCCAAGATGCGCACGGGGCCTTCGACCGTGAAGTCCAGCCCGTCGCAGGCCGTCGGTACAAAGCGTCCTTTCTTGTCGTGCAGTTCCACGCGGAATACGGCCACGTCGCGCCCGTCGGCCTTGATAATGGGACGGTCGGCAGACAGGACGATGCGCGCAGGCGTGCCCGTGGTTTCCACCACTTCCGTCAGCACCTTCTTACCGCCTTTATAGCCCACAGCTTTGACAGAGCCGGGCCGGTAGACGGCACGCCATTCCAAATGGCCATTCTTGGGCATGGCCTTGCGCTCCAGCCGCTTGCCGTTGACGGTCAGTTGCACAACTTCACAGTTGCTGTACACCCAGATGTCTATGCTGTCGCCTTCATGCCCTTGCAGGTTCCAGTGGGGCAGGATGTGGAGCACGGGCTCGTCCGTCCACCAGGCTTTCAGGTAGTAAGCCTCGTCCTTGGGGAAACCGCAGTAGTCCAGGATGCCGAATTGCGAGCCGGTGGCGGGGAATTTCATGGGATTGGGTTCGCCCCGGTAGTCGAAGCCCGTCCAGTAGAACAACCCGGCGAGGTAGGGACGCTCATCGTAGAACTTCCAGCCGCGCTCAATGCAATTCAGCAGGCTGTCGCGCCCGTTGGGCCGGCGGTTGTACGCCACCATGCGGCCCGTGCCCGGCTCGTCAAAGTAAATGCCGCGCGTGCCGCAGCCGGTGGTCTCTTCCGAACCGAGGGCCTTGCGCTGCGGGTAGTCCTTGCGGTGCTGCTCCACGGGGTTCTGGAGGATGTAGTTGTATCCGGCCACGTCCGCAGGGATGAGGATGGCCGGCCCGCTGCTGCTGGCCACGGTCATGGGGCGCGTGGGGTCGATGCGGTGGCAGTATTCGCGCATGGAGGCGGCGATGCGCGTGCCGCTCTCCTTCCACTCGATGCCCCACTCTTCGTTGCCCACGCTCCACAGGATGATGGAGGGATGGTTGCGGTCGCGGCGAATCATGCGCTGCAAGAGGTCGATGTGCTCGCGGTTCACGCCCGTCAGGCGGTTTTCCTCGATGACCAGGATGCCCAGCGTGTCGCAGGCGGTCAGCATCTCCGGCGTCATGGGATTATGGGAAGCGCGGTAGGCATTGCAGCCGAACTTCTTGAGTTGTTTCAGCCGGTAGGCCTGGAGGGCGTCGGGGATGCCGCTGCCCACGCCCGGATGGTCCTGGTGCATGTTGACGCCTTTCAGTTTGACAGGCTGTCCGTTCAGGAAGAAGCCCTTGTCCGGGTTGAAAGCTATGTGGCGGATGCCGATGGGGGTGACGTAGGTGTCGGCCACGCGGTTACCCTGCATGACGTCCGTACATACTTCATACATATAGGGTGATTCGAGTGACCACAGGCGGGGATTCTCCACCGGCAGTTGCATAGTAGTCGTGCTTTCCTGTTTCCCGGACAGGGCGGTGATGGCAGAATCGCTCACGACGGTGCCCACCGTGCGGCCGTCCTTGTCCTTCAGCGTGTGCCTCAGCCAATAGCCTGCGGGGGCCAGGCCGTCGTTCTTCACCGTGGTCTCGATGGTCAGCACAGCCTTGGCGAAATTGCCTGCTTCGGGGAAGTCCGCATGGACGAAGGTGCCGAAAGGAACCACATGCACGGGGGCCGACTTGCAGAGCCAGACGTGCCGGTAAATGCCCGCGCCTTCGTAGAACCAGCCTTCTTCCAGCACCTGCGTGGCATAGCCGCTGGGCTCGTGCCCCAAGTAAAAACCGTTGACCCACACGCGGGCGTCGCGGAAGATGCCGTCGAACTGCACCCAGACGTGCTTGCCCAGGTCTTCCTGCGGCACGGTGAAGGTCTTGCGGTACCAGCCCACGCTGGTTTCGGGGTATTTATATCCCACTGTTTTATAGCCGTGGCTATGGCTGGCTTCGGCCGCAAAAGGCAAGTCCACCACCCAGTCGTGCGGCAGGTCCACCGTCTGCCACGCCGAGGCGTCGAACTTCTCGGAATACGGTCCGGCGTTATGGATGGACGCCGCCTTGGTCAGATAGTTGAAATACTCGGTACCGCACCCGAAGTCCTTTTCAGGCGAAGCGGCATTGCCCAGGGCGAACTGCCAGCCCTCGTCGAAGAGGATGCGTTCGCGTTGCGACTGGGCGGGCACGGCAACCGCCGTGCATAGGAAGGCTGCGAAAGCCAGAATCCACTGTTTATACATACGCTGTTTGGGGTTATTGTTGTAAAAAATTCAATCCTTCCGGACGCCCGGACAGAAAAGGCAGGCTGCGGCGGCCGGGGCCTTCATATATGGTTCCCGCACCGTCCAGATACAGAAACCAGTCCTATTGAAAACACGCAAACCAAACAAAAAGTAGCGGCCCCGCCGCCGCGCCTGCCTTCATAAGTCTCACAAGCACTGCCACAAAGATAAGCCAGAACAGCGCAGAAAACTTGTATTATTTTATCAAAAGCCGACACTTTACCCCTTATTCGGATAAAAAGCACGAAAATAACAGCCGAAATGATGCTTATTCAGTAAAAAGTCACTATTTTTGAAGCGTGCCGCCCGCCCAAGGGCGCCACCAGACCGAAAGACCTACATATTTATATATAACTTTTATAAAGACCAATACACATGCAAGACAAGAAGTACGGTTACTTTGACGACGCCCGTCGCGAATACGTCATCACCGACCCGCAGACTCCCTGGCCCTGGATCAACTACCTGGGCAACGAAGATTTCTTTTCACTCATATCGAATACTGCCGGAGGATACAGCTTCTACAAGGATGCCAAATTCCGCCGCATCACGCGCTACCGCTACAACGGCGTCCCCATGGACAACGGCGGGCGGTACTTCTACATCAAGGACGGGGACACCGTGTGGTCGCCCGGCTGGAAGCCCTGCAAGACGCCGCTGGACAGCTATGAATGCCGCCACGGCATGAGCTACACGCGCATCACCGGCGCCAAGGACGGCGTAGAGGCAAGCGTCCTCTTCTTCGTGCCCCTGAAGACGTGGGCCGAAGTGCAGAAGCTGACCCTGCGCAATACAGGCAGCGAGACGAAACGCCTCAAGCTCTTCTCCTTCGCCGAATGGTGCTTGTGGAACGCCGCCACGGACATGGAGAACTTCCAGCGCAACTTCTCGACCGGCGAAGTGGAGATAGACGGCTCCGTCATTTACCACAAGACGGAGTACAAAGAACGCCGCAACCACTATGCCTATTACAGCGTCAACGCCCCCATCCAAGGTTTCGACACGGACCGCGAAACCTTCATCGGGCTGTACAACGAGTTTGCCAATCCCCAGAACGTGACGGCCGGACGCCCCACGAACAGCATCGCCCACGGCTGGAGCCCCATCGCCTCGCACTACATAGAAGTGGAACTGGCCCCGGGCGAAAGCAAAGATTTCATCTTCCTGCTTGGTTACGTGGAGAATCCGCAAGAAGAGAAGTTCTCCGCGCCCGACCCCAACGTATTGCAAAGCACTCCCTCCTGCGCGCTGGTGAACAAGGCGCGGGCCAAGGCAACCATCGCCGCCTTGGACACCACGGACAAGGTGGACGCCGCCTTCGCGGAACTGAAGGAGTATTGGGACAAGCTGCTGGACAGCTACGTGCTGGACAGCGGGGACGAGAAACTGGACCGCATGGTGAACATCTGGAACCAGTACCAGTGCATGATTACGTTCAACATGTCGCGCTCGGCCTCGTTCTTCGAGAGCGGCATCGGGCGCGGCATGGGTTTCCGCGACTCCAACCAAGACCTCGTGGGCTTCGTGCACCAGATTCCGGAGCGCGCCCGCGAGCGCATCATCGACATCGCATCGACGCAATTCCCTGACGGCGGCTGCTACCACCAATACCAACCGCTGACGAAGCGCGGCAACAACGACATCGGCGGCGGA
>CASEKR010000093.1 GCA_949288585.1 uncultured Bacteroides sp.
CCTTTTGGCTTTTCTTTTGGTGATCCGCTTGGGGCTCGAACCCAAGACCCCAACATTAAAAGTGTTGTGCTCTACCTGCTGAGCTAGCGAATCAAACCTTACTGCTGTTAAGCGGATGCAAAGGTAGGTATTTTTGTGGAACTTACAATACCTTTTGCGGATTTTTTTCGACTTATTTTTCCTTCTCCAATCGAACAGGCTGATTAACAGACGGATGCCAGTTCCGGATATCTTCTTTATTAATAATGAATCTTTGGTAATAGGAAAGCATCAGGGTAGTCAAAGGCAAGGCTATAATCATGCCGAGCATCCCCATCAATGATCCCCAAACAGAAAGGGACAAAAGAATAATGGCTGGATTCAAGCCAGTAATCTTACCCATGATACGGGGAACGAGTATGATGTCTTGGATGGCCTGCACCACCACAAACACAATGACAGCCCCCAACAGAATAAGCCAGAAATTTCCTCCCGTGTCCGCAGCCTTCAGCATAGCCAGAATAACAGTAGGAATATAGCCGATAATCTGCAAATAAGGCACCATGTTCAGCAGGCCAATGAGCAGGCCAAGGCCGATGGCCAACGGAAAATCAATAATCAGAAAGCCCACGGCGTGCAAGATTCCCACACACAGGGCAACTAACGCCTGCCCACGGAAATAACGGTTCATGCCATCTTTCACGTCGTTACAGACACCTACCACGATGGGACAGTAACGCTTGGGAACCAAATGTATCCAACCATTGGCAATACTTTCGTAATCCAGCAAAATGAAAACGACATACAGCAGCACCATGAACACGGAGAAGAAACTGAACAGGATATTGACCGACTCGGCCAACAGCCCCCACACACGCGGCAAGGCTTCTTTCAAGGCAGTCAGGACATCGCTGCTGTTCAATACGTGAGTGAGTTCTTGGATATCAACATGTTCACGCAAAAAATCCGACAATTGACGGGGAACATTAGCATCCTGGCTACCGGTGGAGAAATATTCCACCAACAAGTCTTTCAGGCGGGCAAATTCCTGAATCATGGGAGGAACCAACAGATAGAAAGCAGCCCCGCCCACCAACAGAAGGACAAACAGGGCACAAAAGATAGAAGCCGCCCGGTTCTTCAGCCGCAAGCGGTATTGAAAGAAGGTGACCAGCGGATAAACCAAGTAAGCAATGACCCAAGCTACAAAAAAAGGCAACAGAACACCGCTCAGCCGATTGAAGAGCATCAGGACTGCAACGGCGACCAGCACCACAATGATGCCTCTGATAAAACTGTCGAATGTTATTTTTTTGCGTTCCATATATCTTTTTTATTATTTCATCTCTTCATGCTGCTTATCTGCCAAGATAGCACGCCGATAGCACTCCCTGCAAAGGGGCTCGTATTCTTGCGTCTCGCCCAGCAAAACCTGCTTGTCGTTCCTCACGGTACGATGGGAGAAAGTAGCCAGTTCGCCGCACTTCACACAAATGGCATGCACCTTTGTCACCTCGTCGGCTATGGCACACAAGGCGGGCATCGGCCCGAACGGACGGCCGAGAAAGTCCATATCCAGCCCTGCCACAATGACGCGCACGCCATTGGCAGCCAACTGGTTGCATACATCCACCAAGCCAGAATCGAAGAACTGCGCCTCATCAATCCCCACGACATCCACTTCTGATGTGAACAGAAGGATACTGGCCGAAGAATCAATCGGCGTAGACGAAATGGCATGGCTGTCGTGCGACACCACTTCTGCCTCCGAATAGCGCGTATCAATGGCAGGCTTATAGATTTCCACCCGCTGCCGTGCAAACTGGGCACGTTTCAGCCGACGAATCAACTCTTCCGTCTTGCCAGAGAACATCGAACCGCAAATGACTTCTATCCGCCCCCTCCGGCGGGTTTCCTGTATGTGGTCTTCCGAAAATACTACCATAATAGAAAAGATGTGTGAGTTCCTTTGCAAAGGTATCACTTTTCCGCCGGATACAAACAATCAGACAGAAAAACAAGATAAAACTAAGACTTTTGCCCCCTTTCCTAAGTTATTCCATTATTTATTTCTATTTTTGTGGCCATAAGAACATCGAAGACTATGGATGTACAACAGCTTTTAAACGACATAGAACTGGATGTGGCAGAACTGAAATGCCTGCTCCAAACTTCTTCACAGGAAGCAGACACACGGTTGGCCGCCGTGGCCGGGCGCAACATCGAACGATTGAAACAGCGATTGGATGAACTACAACAAGTTTGCTTCCCGTCCGAGAAAGCCGCGCTTCCTCCGAAGAAGAGCCGCGCTTCCTCCGAAGAGGAAGGAACTGCCACAGGCATCCCCATCCTGGCCGAACGCCTCCACCCCGACAGAGACCTGCGCCACGCCCTCAGCCTGAACGACTCCTTCCGCTTTTCGCGCGAATTGTTCAATGGAGACACGGCCCGCATGAACCAACTGCTGGCCCAACTGGGCGGAGCACACGCCTGGGAAGAAGCCTATAACCTGCTTACCAGCGAAATAGAAATGACGGATGACAACACCGTGGCCACCGAATTTGAAGAACTGCTGAAAAAATATTTCGACCGATGACCCAACAAGGAAAGCTATACATCGTCCCCACCCCCGTAGGTAACTTGGAAGACATGACCTTCCGCGCCATCCGCATCCTGAAGGAGGCCGACCTCATCTTGGCGGAAGACACCCGCACATCAGGCATCTTGCTGAAACACTTCGAAATCAAGAATACCATGCAGTCCCACCACAAGTTCAATGAACACCAGACGGTAGAAAGCGTCGTCAACAAGATACAGGCAGGCCAAACCGTAGCCCTCATCTCCGATGCCGGGACGCCGGGCATCTCGGACCCCGGATTCCTTATCGTACGCGAATGTGTGCGCAACGGCATCGAAGTGCAATGCCTGCCCGGCGCCACCGCCTTCGTACCCGCAGTGGTATCCTCTGGCCTGCCCAACGAACGTTTCTGCTTCGAAGGCTTCCTGCCCCAAAAGAAAGGGCGCATGACGCGGTTGAAAGCCTTGGCCGGAGAACGGCGCACAATGATATTCTACGAATCGCCCTACCGCCTGGTGAAGACGCTGACACAACTGGCCGAATGCCTGGGCACCGAACGCCCGGCTTCCGTGTCAAGGGAAATCTCGAAAGTGCACGAAGAAACCGTGCGGGGCACCCTGACCGAACTGGCCGGACACTTCACGGCCAACGAGCCCCGGGGCGAAATTGTCCTTGTGGTAGCGGGGGCAGAAGAATGAAACAAACTTTATCAACCCATAATTAAAACAAAGCGTATGAAGAAACTTTTACTTTCACTGATGGCATGCGCGGCCATATTGGCCTCGTGCGACGGCCTGACAGGCGGCGGGAAAAGCCGTTTACAGGCAGAAAAAGATTCACTGCAAGCCGCCCTGAACCAAAGGGATGCCGAACTGGACGAGATGATGGGAACCTTCAACGAAATCTCCGAAGGCTTCCGCCAAATCAACGCCGCAGAAAACCGCGTGGACCTGCAAAGAGGCTCGCTGTCCGAAGGCTCATTGAACGCCAAACAACAAATCGCCGCCGACATCGAATTCATCCAAAAACAGATGCAGGAGAACAAAGAGCAGATAGCCAAACTGCAAGAGATGCTGAAGTCCAGCCGCAACAACTCGGCACAACTGAAGCGCGCCGTCGAATCGCTGACGCAGGAACTGGTGGAAAAGACACAGCGCATCGAAGAACTGCAAGCAGAACTGGCCTCGAAGAACATCCGCATACAAGAATTGGACGCTGCCGTCAGCGGGCTGAAAGCCGAAAAAGAGACCCTGACTGCTGAGAACGAAGCCAAGGCGCAGACCGTGGCCGCACAAGACAAAGCGCTGAACGCCGCCTGGTTTGTCTTCGGCACCAAGAAGGAACTGAAAGACCAGCACATCCTGAGCAACACGGGACTGTTCCGCAAAGGCGAAGTGATGCAGGATGCCAAGATGAACAAAGACTACTTCACGCAGATAGACATCCGCACCACGAAGGAAATCAAGCTCTACTCCAAGGCAGCCGACTTGCTGACAACACATCCCGCAGGCTCCTATGCTTTGGAAAAAGACAGCAAAGGCCTGCTCACGCTGAAAATCACCAATCCCGCAAGTTTCTGGAGCGTATCCCGCTACCTGGTCATACAAGTGAAGTAACCCCACGTGACGAGCCGTTACCGCAACCTGTTCTTCGACTTGGACGATACCCTGTGGGCCTTCTCCGAGAACGCGCTCGACACGTTCCGTGAGATGTACGACCTATACGGCTACGGGCGTTATTTCGACTCCTTCGACCATTTCTATACCCTCTACCGCAGGCGCAACACGCAGTTATGGGAAGAATATGGCCAAGGGCGCGTCACCAAAGCCGAACTCAACCGCCAGCGTTTCTTCTATCCCCTCCAGCAAGTGGGGGTAGAAGATGCTACGCTGGCCGCGCGCTTTGCCGAAAGTTTCCTGGCCGCAATTCCCACGCGAAAAAAGCTGATGCCCCACGCGCTCGAGACATTGGACAACCTGGCCGGACGCTACCGCCTGTACATCCTTTCCAACGGCTTCCGCGAACTGCAATCGCGCAAGATGCATGCGGCGGGCATCGGCAAGTATTTCCGCAAAGTAATCCTGTCCGAAGACATCGGCCTGCTCAAGCCCCGCCCCGAGTTGTTCCACTTTGCCCTCTCGGCCACCCAGTCGCAAGCCCGCGAATCGCTCATGATAGGCGACGACTGGGCCAAAGACATTGCCGGGGCACAAGGCGCGGGAATAGACCAAGCCTACTACCGTCCCACCCCCGACGACGCTCCCCTGCCCTTCCGGCCCACTTACTTCATACATGATTTATTGGAACTTACTGAATTATTATAGAAGTAGTCAGTAGTTAGTAGACGGCATGAAATATCGGACATCCCCCTAACAGCCAACAACCGACTACCAACTACTAACTACTATCTACCAACTACTGGCTACTAACTACTAACTACCAACTACTAAAAATGGATACCCTCCTGCCCTTCGCCCTCCTCTGCCTGACGTCGTTCTTCACCCTGACCAACCCGTTGGGCACCATGCCCGTGTTCCTGACCATGACACAAGGCATGACCGAAAAAGAACGCCGCTTCATCGTGACCCGCGCCACGCTGACGGCCTTCATCATCATCATGGTCTTCACCTTCGGCGGACAATTTCTGTTCAAGTTCTTCGGCATATCGACCAACGGCTTCCGCATCGCCGGCGGCTTTATCATCTTCAAGATTGGCTTCGACATGCTGCAAGCCCGCTATACGCCCATGAAGCTGAAAGACGAGGAAATCAAAACCTACGCCGACGACATCTCCATCACCCCCTTGGGCATCCCCATGCTCTGCGGCCCCGGCGCCATAGCCAATGCCATCGTGCTGATGCAAGATGCCCACACCGTCGAACTGAAAGGCGTGCTCATCGGCAGCATTGCCTTCATCTACCTGCTCACCTACTTCATCCTGCGCGCCTCCACCCGCCTGGTCGACTTACTTGGCGAGACGGGCAACAACGTCATGATGCGCCTCATGGGCCTCATCCTGATGGTGATAGCCGTCGAGTGCTTTGTCAGCGGCGTCAAGCCCATACTCATCGAGGTGCTGGCGGAAGGCTGCGGCAGTTAGCAGCCTCCCCGCTCAAAAAAAGCATCCGCCGCTTGCTATTGCCGACAGATTTCGTACCTTTGCAGAAAGATAATGCCGATATAGGTAATTGGGAGAAACAGCAAGAGACGAAAAGAGAAGAAAAAGAAAGAGAAAAACTTAGCCGGGAAACTCTGGGCAAGTTCTTCTACGACTTAGCCAAACTGGCATTCACTGCAATGGTATTAGCGGGGGCTGTTGCCCTAATATCCGGAAGAAGCGAAATCAGGCAGTTGATACTATTAGGATGTGGTACTATCGTAACTTCTCTATTCGCCTATATAATATTAAAATAAAACATCATGGACTTCTTTATTATTTTATTCTTAATCTGCATGGCTTTTGCCATTACCTTCATTCTTTGGATGAAAAGTAAGTCCGGCAAGAAATGGCTGGCCAACTTATAGGCTTATACCCACGTTTTGCATAGCAATAAGGGGGAGCGTCCTGCCAAGTACAGGATGCTCCCTCTGTTTTTTCATCGGTATGCGCAGGCACAAAAAGGGGGACATACCTTCACAGGCACGTCCCCCGGCGATTTATTATAAAATCAAATCAAGCTTTCTCGTTTAATTGTCATACGGATATAATACTTGGCTTGCAGACAACGTAATCGTATTGGAAGGATTAGCATTTTCTGTCAACGTGATGTATGTCGGTGCACTCTCATTGTCCGTCGTGATGGTGAAAGTGCGGGCAGAATTATATCCGAAGATATTCAAGTAATAGCGGAAGTTGCAGTTATTATGGTAATAAATACCATTATTATCTCCCTGCATGGCAAATTGCAACATAATCTGATCATCGCCAATCAGTTGATAATTATACAGCAATATTCCCGCATAATTACCGCTTTGGAAATAGAAGCCGAATCCGGAACCAGCGTTACCCATCAGAGCATAAACCAATTCCTCTCCTTCCGCTTGTATTGAAGGCAATACATAGTTGAAATAAGGACGTCCATAAGAGCCTAAGCCGCTGAGTGACATGTACCACATACCGGTGACAAACTGCTCATTAATAGGCGGAATAACCTTAACCATTGTAATACCCGTTTCCGAAGTCTCAGTAAACGAATCACTGGCAGCATCGTAAGTAAAGCCCGTCAAGGTCTTCCCCCACAACGTGATAGGTTCATAGAACTTATAACCCGTAGGCGTCACAATATACGGAGCACTCATTGACAACGCCTCCTCGCCTTCAGTATAACTGATGGTCATATTACGATAATTGACAGACACGGAAGCCGTGTTGGTACCATCGCTAATCTGGTAACTCATGGCTTGCATAGCCGACTCAGCAGCCTGCACCTCTTGGATATACGCGGCCCAGTCGCCCTCCATCGGAGTCAGCACAGCATAGCTGCCGGACTTCTTGCCTTTCAGTTTCACTTGCTGGGGCGTAGCCTCCAGAATCAGGAAATCATAGTCGCCTTCCAATCCGTAAGCGTTTCCACCACCCAGTGAATTACCGGGATCGGAGAAGAAATGGAAAATCTCATTGTACGTGTCAAAGCTCAACACAATACCTGCACTTTGCTTCACGCTGAACAGGCTGGTGGCCGTAGCTGTCGGGTCGCTTACAATGTCGCCGGCCACCGTCACACGGCCGTCTTCACTGAAAGACAGCAGTATGTTGTAGCCTCCATACGTCTGCGAAGCTTCGGGGTAATACTCCATCAGCCAGCCATTGGCGGCACCCGTCAGCACTTGCATGTCAGCCGCGATGGCTGCATCCGCGCGGTTGGCAGATAGTTTCTTCATTGTTCTCTTTCGTTTAATTAGTCAAGTGTTGTCAAATCGTTCACGTCCCATTGGGCAACCTCCTGCGAGCGGCGCTGCACGATGTCGCGCAGTTCGTCCAGGTCGATGCCCCAAGTCGTGGTCATATAGTCTTTCACAATCTCCAGCTTCTGGTTGATGTAGCCCTGGCCCTCGGCACTGGCGCTGCCCACCAGGTCGTCCCAATATTCAGCCGTGTGGGTGACGTAAATGGCAATGATTTCCACAAAGTCTTCCTGTGTCTCCGAGCTGGCGTAAGGGGAAACGAAGCCCATGTCCAAGGCATCCTGCTCACTCACATTCACCCAACCGGTAGGCTGATAACCACTGGGGGTTATTTCATTGAATTCGGTGGGATAATTCTTGGTCTGATGCAGGATGTGGGCGAACTCGTGGTGCATGGTCTTGAAATACCAATAGTTCAACTGCTCCACGTCAATGCTTGTCAGGCTGATGCTGTTCACGTTATACAGAGTGATTTTCAAACCGCCCTCGGCCGTACCCAGCACGACGGAGCCATCGGTATTATAAGCAGGAGAACCCACCAGGAACAACAAACGTGGGCAATAGGTACGGATGAAATCCGGTCCAAGCAGCTCCTCGTAAGATTCCAGCCACAGGTATTTGGTGAACTTGGCCAAAGCGATGGAGCGGTCGTAATCGGCAGCAACCAAATTATACGTATCGTCCGTTTCCATGTCCTCGAAACGGTATTTGAACTCGATGTTGTAGGGTGTAGTGTAATTCTCCAGCAACCAAGTATCGAACTCGTTCGGCACTTTACCGGTTTCCGTTCCTCCAAAGATGCTGTTCGGATCCAGGTCGTCTTCACTGCACGACCACAGCGACAGCGTGGCCAGTGCGATAAATATTCCTATCAGTTGTTTCATAAATTCTTTGCTAAAAGATTAAAAGTTCGGGTTAGTTTCTCGGATTGGGCTCCAGACCGGCATCAATCACGTCGGCAGGCAACTGGATGGCACGGCGCGGGTCGTCGACTGTCAGGATATCATCAGCCATGCCCTCACGGTTATGGGCAATCTCAATGCCGTAACGCTTGATGTCCTGCCAACGCAAACCTTCATACAAAGTTTCCAGACGGCGCAGGTGCAGGATGCACTGGATAATGTTCTCCTGAGCACCCTCTGTCACTGTGAAGCCTTGTGGGTTAATGCGCTTTTTAATGGTCCGCTGGCTGTCGTCCGTCACGCTGGTAGGCATGTAATCAATATTCTCATAGAAGTCAACGATTTCCTCTTGAGTGCATTGCGTCTGGTTCAGCGTGTGGGTATAAAGCCACGCATTGATATCGGCTGTGGCATTGGACAAGTCATTCTGGAGGGCGTAAGCCTCGGCGCGGCACAACAACGTCTCATCTGTGCTGAACGCCACAGTTACAGTCCGCCGGTAACCAATGCCATTTACTTTGTCTGTAAATTCAAAGAAGATACCCATTTTAGGAATATAGTTTTTCGTATCCATTCCGACCACGGCACGTGACATAATCAGATTGCTGTAAGCTCCCCACAATCCGGCAGCTCTGGCAGTCTCATTGTTGAAGATGGCATTGGCATGGCCATATCTTTCCCCTAAGTAGTAGTTACCTCCCCAATATCCCCAGGAAGAAATAACCGGGAAGAGCAACAGGTTGGCCGCCTCATCGGCATCTATATACATATTGGCACGTGTGTCTACGTTTGCAGGTGAATTATTGATGGCGTTCCAATCGCGCAACACGCTGGTAGGCGTATTGCCCAACACTACATTGGCATATTCAATCACCTTCTCAAACTTCTTGTAATACAGGTTGAAACGGGCAGCGAAAGCGTAAGCGGCCTTACGGTTGAAGTGGTATTTAGGCACGCTGTACAGGTCGTCGCTGATGAGCGGCAAAGCCTCTTCGATGTCGTCATTAATCTTCTTGTACAGTTCTTCCATCGTACCGCGCTCGTAATGAGGAGCCACTTGCGTTTCAGGAGCCATAGAATACGGCAAGCCTAGGTCTGTGGAAGCCGTCTCCGGGTTGTAAGGCAGGCAGAACATGTCGGCCAGAGCGAAGTGGCCATAGGCACGGCACATCAAAGCCTCGCCACGCTGGGCGCTCAGACTGGCCGGATTGCCCATATCGTTAATGGCTTGCAGCGCCTGGTTGGCAGCAGCAACCGCAGCATAACAAGCATCCCAATAGTTTTGCGGACTGTCATTGCCCACCGAAGTGATGTCTTCCCACAAGTAAGCCTCTTCCTGCGCCTGGTCTTCTACATCGTAGCGCGAACCGTTGTCCATCGCGTTGTCCGAAGACATCTCCGTCATCACGATGTGGGTGCTCTGAGGATAAGCAGATACCAGTAAGGCTGTTATCTTGTCTGCGGAATCCACCTCCGCGCGGTTGTCAGGCATGGTGTCCAAGAAATCCTGGCAGGAAGTCATCGCCAATGCCGCACACATAGTTGAATATAGTAAAAACTTTTTCTTCATAGTCATTTTTCTCTATTAAAGTGATTGTATATGGAGGTTCCTATCAGATGCCGAGTCTTACTGTCAGTGTGAACTGTCTGGGCACGGGAGATGCCACACCACCCGAATTGTAGAACTCAGGATCCTGGCCGTTCAGTTTGTCGTCGGCATAAATCAGGAAGAGGTTCGTGGCCTGGATTTTCAGCGAGAGGTCGCTGACCTTCAGCGGTTCCAGCCATCTCTTCGGGAAGTCGTAGGTCAGGGAGATTTCCTTCATGCGGATGAAGTCACCCTTGGCCACGCGTGCCGTCGAATAGTTGTAAGCATTGTAGGCATAGCTCAGGTAGTTGTCCTTCGTATTCTGGCGTTGGTCTGCGATAACAGGAATGTTCGTGTATTTCTCGTCACCAGGCACTGTCCAACGGTTCTTGAACTCCTTCGGCATGGCATCCAGGTCGGAATATGTGTTGCTGAACACCGGATTCAGGCGGATGAAGTTGCCGAACGAATAAGTCATGAACACATTCAGACGGAAGTTCTTGTAAGTAAACGTATTGCCGAAGCTACCCGTAATGGTCGGGTCTGTCGGGCCTTCATACACCAGGTGGCTCTTGTTTTCACGTTCCTGGAAGTTGATGTCGCTTACGGTCACTTCGCCTTTTTCGTTGATGAACGTCGGAAGACCTTCCTCGTTCAAGCCCTGGAAGTTCATGGAGAAGAGCGAACGGACGGGATAGCCTTCCATGGTGAAACCGGTGCCGGTAATCATGTCGATGACACGCTCGTTGGAATCCAGCGTGGTCACTTCCGTTTCCGCGTTGGAGAAGATGAAGTCCGTGTTCCACTTGAAGCATACTTCGTAATCTGGCCGCCCACGCCCATCGTATTGATGATGCCAATCAAGTCGTAGTTGTTACGCTTGTACCAGTCGAAAGACAGGTTGATGCGGTTGTTCAAGAAGCCAATCTCCGCACCGATATTCAATTCATGCTTCTTCTCGTAAGTCAATTCGCTGTTTTCCAAATCGTAAATCTGTAACCCCGATTCATTCAGGCTGGCGAACGGACGCCAAGGATTGTAGCTCTGTATCACCACGCGCGAATTGGTCACACTGGCAGGACCACGGTCAGCAGTCAGCGAATAAGAAGCCTTCAGCGTCAAGTTTGACAGGGCCGGCTGCAAGCTTTCGAAGAAATCTTCCTCGTGCACGTTCCAGGCACCCGATACGTTCCATGT
>CASEKR010000094.1 GCA_949288585.1 uncultured Bacteroides sp.
CATAATTTTCTTCATTTTGCAAATGTATAAAATAAAAAAAATACGGAACTCGTTCTGAATCCCGTATTTCCATTTACACAAAATATTTTATAGTGCCGACAAATTAATTTTGAGGCGTTATGAGAAAGCTCATTGAAAGGGATGCTGCATCGGTTTCATTCCGCGCAAAGCCGCATTCCGTCCCAGCCGGAGGAAGAACCCGACTGGGCTAATGATGCTTCTCATCTATACCCCAGGCCACTACGCCTGAAACATATTCTAAGAGGAACAGCAGGAGAATGCTCCGTATGTTCTCCTGTTGTTCCTCTTCTTACACTTACACATACAGAAAAACCTGTGATTTAGCACCTTAACACAGGTTTTCCTTTCCCTTTTCTCCTTTCCTTGTCTATGCAATAGTTCACTGAAGACCCAATGGCTTTCAGTTCATGCGGTGGATTTCATCCCGTATTGCCATACTTGCCAAGCAAGCATACCTTTTTGGGGGTCTCACTTAGAGCCTGTTTAAAAATTGCAGTTCCTGTCATGTCTTACTTCGTGAAGCGAAATCGAAACATCTCCTGAATGCCCTGTGATATAGGGAGATTCTTCACTGCGTTCAGAATGACAGAGAAAAACTGCATTCAGAATGACAGAAAAAAACTGCGTTCAGAATGACAGAGAGGATGAGAATTTAAAGTTCTAATATTGTCGCCCAACAATATATAAGATATACAAGCCTAAACCTCAACATTGGAAGGCTAAACCTTAACATTGGAAGGCTAAACCTTAACATTGGAAGGCTAAACCTTAACATTGGAAGGCTAAACCTCAACTTTAGAGAGCTAAACCTCAACTTTAGCACAAAAGGCATAAAAAACGGATGGCGCAGACCCCATCGGGAAATCTGCGCCATCCGCACTATCCTATCGTCTGGGCAAACCTTACTTCATGCTGCCACCGATGATATCCAGCAATTCATTGGTGATGCTCTGCTGGCGCGTCTTGTTATACTGTATCGTCAACTCTTGTATCAGGTCGTCCGCGTTGTCCGTAGCAGCCTGCATGGCCAACATACGGGCAGCATGTTCGGACGTCACCGAGTCGAGCAACATCGTATAAATCTTCTGGCAAAGTACCATTGGCAACAGTTCGGATATCACCTGGCCCACCGAAGGCTCCACGATGTAATCGTTGTTATAGCCCCGGGCAGGCTCGGCGTCCTGGGCGGCAGCAGTGTCGGCCATCTTCGACAAATCAATCGGCAGATAGTCTTCACGCACCAATATCTGCGAACCCATGGACTTGAAGTGATGGTAAATCAACTCCACCCGGTCCACCTTGTTCTCCGCAAAACTGGCCATCAACTCTGCAGCCAACTGGTAGGCATCCGTATAGGCAGGCACATCCACCAACTTCTGGTAAGAACCTTGCTTGACGCAGGAGAGTTTCTTCACCGACTCTTCTATCTTTTTCCCTATCGGGTATATCAAGATATTGTCCTTCCCCAAAGACTGGTAGTCACCCACAGCCTTCTCGAGCAGCCTGGCCACATTCGAATTGTAAGCGCCACACAAAGAGGTGTTGGAAGAACAAACCACGATAGCCACCCGCGACACTTCCCTTTGAGCCGTATAGGCCGATTCGAACGAAGCTTCTGTCCGAAGGAAATTCGTCAGAATCTCATTCAGTTTCCGCTGGTAAGGCAACATGCTCGTAATGCGTCCTTGCGCCTTGTGCAGCTTTGCCGAGGCCACCATCTTCATGGCAGACGTAATCTGGCGCGTGCTCTTTACGGAATTAATTCTATTTTTAACCTCTTTCAGTGAAGCCATGTCCTACTCCCTTTTTACATAAATTGTTTTGCAATCATTGCGGCTGCCTTCTCAATCTTCTGGCATACCTCGTCGTTGATGACGCCCTTCTTCAGCACATCCAACACTTCCTCTTTCTGGTTAGCCTCCAGATAATCCAGGAAACTGCGTTCGAAATCGCTGACTTTATCCAAAGGAACATCGTGCAAGAGGCCGTGCGTGCCGCAATACAAGATGGCAATCTGTTTCTCTACCGGCATCGGGCTGTACTGGGGCTGAACCAGCAAGCGGGTATTCTTCTGCCCCTTGTCGATGGTCAGCGCCGTCACGGCATCCATGTCTCCACTGAACTTCGTGAAGGCCTCCAGTTCGCGGTACTGAGACTGGTCTATCTTCAACGTACCGGCCACCTTCTTCATGGCCTTCACCTGGGCATTGCCGCCTACACGGCTCACCGAGATACCGACATCGATAGCCGGGCGGTTGCCTTGGTTGAAGAGGTCCGTGACAAGATAAATCTGCCCGTCGGTGATAGAAATCACATTGGTCGGGATATAGGCAGAAACGTCGCCGGCCTGCGTTTCGATGATAGGCAATGCCGTCAGCGAGCCGCCCCCTTTCACCTTGCCCTTCAGGCTGTCCGGCAGGTCGTTCATCTGGCTGGCCACTTCCTGCTGGTTGATAATCTTCGCAGCACGCTCCAACAAACGGGAATGGAGGTAGAAAATATCGCCAGGATAGGCCTCACGACCGGAAGGACGGCGCAAAATCAACGACACTTCACGATAGGCTACCGCTTGCTTGGACAAGTCATCGTAAACCACCAAAGCATGACGGCCGGTATCACGGAAATACTCGCCGATGGCAGCACCCGCAAACGGTGCATAGTATTGCAAAGCAGCAGGGTCGGCTGCCGTGGCAGCCACCACAATCGTATAATCCATGGCACCATGCTGACGCAAGGTATTCACAATAGTTGCCACCGTGGAACCTTTTTGGCCAATGGCCACGTAAATGCAATAAACCGGGTCGCCGGCCTCGTAATTGTGGCGTTGATTGATAATGGTGTCAATGGCAATGGCTGTCTTTCCTGTCTGGCGGTCACCGATAATCAACTCACGCTGCCCGCGCCCGATAGGAATCATCGCATCCACCGCCTTCAGGCCTGTCTGCAACGGCTGGTTCACAGGTTGACGGTAGATGACCCCCGGCGCTTTGCGCTCCAAAGGCATCTCGCACAACTCGCCGCCAATCAATCCTTTACCGTCAAGTGGCATTCCCAACGGGTCAATC
The DNA here is from genome assembly GCA_949288585.1 of uncultured Bacteroides sp. Lineage (GTDB taxonomy): Bacteria > Bacteroidota > Bacteroidia > Bacteroidales > Bacteroidaceae > Bacteroides. The sequence continues at coordinate 3,087 of CASEKR010000094.1, forward strand.
ACACGTCCCAACATGCTTTCTCCCACCATAATGGAAGCTATGCGCTTGGTACGCTTCACGGTAAAACCTTCCTTGATCTTATCCGTAGGTCCCAAAAGCACGGCACCTACATTGTCTTCTTCCAAGTTCATCACAATACCCATGATGCCATTCTCGAACTCCAGCAGTTCGTTAGCCTCGGCATTGCGCAAACCATAGATGCGCGCCACGCCATCACTGACCTGGAGCACCGTACCGATCTCATCCAAAGAGACCTGGGTATCTATGCCTTCCAGTTGCTTACGGAGGACATCAGAGACTTCGCTTACTTTTATATTTTCAGATAACATATCACATTAATAATTTATTAAGGATACACATGCAATGAACATCGTTGCCATTCAGCCGCTTTGCCACAACATGCCTCACCACTTGTTATACGATTCTTCTGTTTTTGTCAATAAACTGTTGCTTCACTCTCTTCAATTGGGTGGCGATACTGGCATCCAACCTATAATCATTGATGTCAAAAATGAAGCCACCTTCCAACGAAGGATTTACTTCCAGACGCAACTCCATCCGGGCGTGCAACATGGAAGAAGCACTATTTCGGATACGATCGGCCACTTTCTCACTCACAGGAACAGCGGTTATCAACCGGGCCACTCCTATATGCTTGCTTTGGCGGTACAAATTCATATACGAGAGGCACATGCTTTGCAACAGATGCTCCCGGCGGTTTTTCAATACCAACTTGACAAAATCAGCAAAGGTCGTCTCCATCTGCCCGTCCTCCACCGTAGCAGCACTGATCAGCTTATACTTCTCCGTAGACGACAGTATCGGGTTCTCAAGAGCCACACGAAGGTCGGGACAAGAAACGAAATTGGCTGTCAGCGTACTACATTCCTTATACACCACATCCTCCGTCTTTTTATCCTTGGCGAACCCCATCAATGCCTTTGCATAGCGCATCGAAATAATTCCTTGATCCATATTCTCCACAACAATTACGACTCAACGGTTGAACCTCATCAAGTCACACATTTTAGTTTCTCTTACTTGCAGGAAGCATCTCGTCCAACATCCGGTCAATCATATCCATCTGCTCACGTTCTTCGTCGAGATTTTTCCGAATCACTTTCTCGGCAATGTCCACAGACAATACGGCCACTTGGCGACGGATGTCACGGATAGCTTCTTCTTTCTCCTGCTGTATTTGTTTCCGCACCTCGTCCAGCTCTTTCTGGGCTACTGTTTCCGCCTGCTTGCGCGCATCGGCAATAATCTTCTCGCGCTCGGCCATGGCTTCCCTCACGATGCGGCCCTGTTCTTTATTGGCAGAAGCAATCAAGGCTTCCGTGTCCTCCTTCAGCTTGGCGAACTTTTCATTAGCCTCTCGTGCCACCTGCATGGAATGGTCTATATAAGCTTTGCGCTCTTCCACCATCTTGACAATGACCGGGAAACCATACTTGGCAAGCACCACGAACACCACCAAGAACGAGAGGAGCATCCAAAACAACAAACCACTATCGGGTACTAACAACGACATACTTGAAAACTTGGTTAAAGCAACCTGCAAGCCCGGCTGCGCGCAAACACAACCGGACCCCAAGTCGCAGGTTTATAAATCATTACATCAAGAAGGTCAACAGGCAGACAACGACTGCCAACAAGGCAACGCCTTCAATCAAGGCAGCAGAGATAATCATGTTGTTACGGATGTCGCCCGATGCTTCCGGTTGGCGGGCAATGGCTTCCATTGCTGTTCCACCAATTCTACCGATACCAAGACCAGCACCGATAGCAGCCAAACCGGCACCGATGGCCGCACCCATTTTCGTAAGACCTACACCTGCAGCAGCAGCTTGCAATAATACAGACAGTAACATAACTTTCAGTTTTTAAAATTGGTTATTTATTTAATTAATTGTTCTCATTCTTCTTTTTTTCGAATCCCGTTCATTCCGCTTTCCGCTCTTGCGCCAATCCAATGAACACGGCCGACAACATGGTGAACACATAAGCCTGAATGAAAGCAACCAGCAGTTCCAACGCATTCATAAAGATGTTGAACAAGACCGAGGCCACCGACAACGAACTATTCAGAGCCGCACCCATACTGGCTGAGATGAACACCAAGGAAGTCAGTATCAGCATAGCCATATGGCCAGCCAGCATATTGGCAAAAAGTCGGATCATCAGGGCAAAAGGTTTAGTGAATATGCCAAACAATTCAATGAAAGGCATCATCGGCACCGGGACTTTCAACCACCAAGGCACATCCGGCCAGAAAATATCTTTCCAATAATGTTTCGTTCCAAAGATATTCACAGCCAAGAACGTACACAATGCCAAGACAAAGGTCACAGCAATATTGCCTGTCACATTGGCGCCACCCGGGAAAAATGGAATCAGACTCATCAGATTATTGATAAAGATGAAGAAGAAAGCCGTCAACAAATAAGGAGCAAACTTCCTGTAATTCGGCCCGACACAACTCTTCACCACATCGTCATTCACCGTCATAATGAGCATTTCCATCAACCCGACAAAACCACCCGGAGCAGCACCCTCTTTCGGGTGTCTCTTATACCATCGCGCCACACTCAAAATAATGACCAACAGCAACACACAATTTATCAGCAAAGCCAGCACCACTTTTGTTATGGAAATATCAAAAGGCTGTACTTCATTGCCCATCGCATCATGCTCCACCAGTTTGCCTTCATAAGGGCTGCCCTCCGGAGCAATAGAAAGGCCTTCATAAGTGCCCCCGTTCTCTGCCAGGCGCGAAGACATAAATACATGCCATCCCGTCGTACTACTATGCACAATAATCGGCAAAGGAATGGTGACATGTGTTTCACCGAAATTTGTTATATGCCATTCATAAGCATCTCCGATGTGTTCAAACACGATATCCTTCACATCCACCGGTTCGGCTTCCTGTTCTTCCACCGGAGCAGGAGCCGGTCCGCCATCAGCCAATACAGGCGCCGTGTATGCAATCCCCGCCAATGTGAGCCACATGCCCAGCAGTATAGTCCGTAATCGATTCATAACGTTTTATTTTTCATTTTTTGGTATTTCCCCAAATGTGAGAAAAACCACGAATCATAGCCCAAATAGACAAAATAGTTAATGATGAAAGCAGCTACGACAGCTGTCACTTCCGTATGCACTGCCAAGCAAAACACCACTACCGCAATCACAGAAACGAACATTTTTATGATACGCGCCAACAGATAGGCTTGCACCAGTTTCTTAGGGTCTGAACCTTCTTTGCTATTTTTCGTTACGCCAGCCATCAGCAAGCCACCGAAAACATAGAAATAAACCGGAATCCAAACATAATCAGCTAAGAATAATGCCGGACGTAGAGAATGGAAAATCCATGCGCCTATGCCCGTTGTCAGCACGGTCAGCAAAGCTGTTTCAAACAAATACTTCCGTATAGCCACACTCATCATTTTCTCTTGCAACATCAACTGACACAGACAGAAACCTTGTTGCCATTCATCTCGACAAAGCCTCCGCGAATCTCTTCTCCTTGTTCCTCCCCTCCTTTCACCACATACGACAGTTTTCCCGCCTGCAATGATGAAATGATAGGAGCATGTTGCGGCAAGATGGTGAATGAGCCCATTGCCCCCGGCAAAGTCACCTGTTCCACCTCGCCGCTGAATACTTTCTTCTCGGGCGAAAAGATTTCCAAATGCAACAATCCTTCCATGTCCTTTTATGCTTTTCCGGCCTGGGCCAGCAGTTTCTTACCTTTCTCTATGGCTTCCTCTATGGTTCCCACATTCAGGAAAGCCGGTTCCGGCAGGTAATCCACCTCACCATCCAGAATCATCTTAAATCCTTTAATCGTATCCTCAATGTTCACCATCGTACCCGGT
>CASEKR010000095.1 GCA_949288585.1 uncultured Bacteroides sp.
CAAGGTATTGGCTTTAACTTCTAACGGAGCGAAGCGAAGTGATAACTTCTTTAACTCCTATAACTTCTCCGGCGGCCTCCGGCCGCTAAATTCCTATTTGCCCAGCCTGAACTCCATCCTCACCCCGCTCTCCCAGATGTAATTCTCCCCATGCCGGTATTCGGGCAAGGCGTCCATGGCCGCGCCCGTCAGCCACGTGAGACCCGAATAGAGCCCCAGGGACACGCGGTCGGCGATACGGCAGGACACTTGCAGGTTGCCCCCGGCACCGAGGTGCCAACGGGTGTCCCTCATTAGGATGGTATGGTTGTCGGAAAGGGTTTGCAGGTAGGACTTGGTACCCACGGCGGCCAGTTGGGGAGACAACTCCACGCTCCAGCGACCGTTGCGGGTCTTGGGGAAAACTCCGAGCAGGTTGGCATTCAATTGCAAGGCGTAACGCTGGACGGACACATGCCCTTTCAGGCCGTCATAGCGCCATCCGTCCATTCCCGCCACGGCGGCTTCATAACGATGCAGGTCACTGCCCAGCCAATAGTTGGTGCAACAGTCCCGCACCCCTTGCCCGAACTCGCCCCAGGCGGCTTGGCCCTCCAAGGAAAGCACGGGATTGAAACGGTATCCCAAGTGGATGCCCAAGTCATAGCCCGCCCGCGTCTTGTCGGCACCGAAGCTGCTGAACGTGCTGACGCCGAACGGAACGCCGCCTTGCAGGCCGATGTACCAGGAAGGACAGGCGGCATCCTCCTCTTGCGCCGCCAACGGCGACGGAAAGACCATGGCCCATGCAAGCCCTATTATAATAAGGAATAACCCGCGTAGCCTTCCTGCGGCGTTCCTGGGCTTCGGCCGTATGAATGTAGCAGAGGTATATGCATTCATCTTTTTCTTCAATTTTAAAGGTATATATGTAAAAACGTCGCAAAGTAAAGAATAATCAACGAACAAACAATGACTTTCCAAGGATTTGTTGTCCGGAATTCTACACTTGTTGTCCGGAATTCTACCAATTTTGTACGATTTCTTGCCATTTCTTAAATTTGAAGGGAAGAATCCCCCTATGCAAGAGTAGTATTCAGGAGATGTTTCGATGTCGCTTCACGAAGTAAGACATGATAGAAACATCTCTTCTTTGCTATTGTCGCATCGGGAGATTCTTCACTGCGTTCAGAATGACAAGGAAAATGAGAATGAAAATTTAAGCAAGCTTTAAAAATCCCTGCATTTTTTTGCGGGGATTTTTTCTGAATGTTTCGCTGCTTCGCCTGATAATCGTATCTTTACGCCTTCAAAGGATAAAAATAGCTTGTTATGATGGAACAGAATCCGGAATTGGAACTGGCGTGGCGGTTCATCGAGACCACGGGCACGCACCTCTTTCTCACCGGCAAGGCCGGTACGGGGAAAACCACTTTCTTGCGCCGGCTGAAGGCGGAATCGCCCAAGCGCATGGTGGTGCTGGCGCCTACGGGTATTGCCGCCATGAACGCAGGGGGTATCACTTTGCATTCGTTTTTCCAGTTGCCTTTCGCGCCTTACTTGCCGGAAAGCTCCTTCCAGTCGGAGGGTGAGATGGTCTACCGCTACCGGTTCAGCAAAGAGAAAATCAGTATCATACGCAGCATAGACCTGTTGGTGATTGACGAAATCAGTATGGTGAGGGCCGACTTGCTGGATGCCGTGGACGCCGTGCTGCGCCGCTACCGCCGCAACAGCCTGCCCTTCGGCGGGGTGCAGTTGCTGATGATTGGCGACTTGCAGCAGTTGGCTCCCGTGGTGAAAGATGACGAGTGGAAGATGCTCTCCAAGTATTATGCGACGCCTTACTTCTTTTCGTCCAAAGCCCTGCACGACACGCAGTATTTCACCATCGAACTCACCAAGGTCTACCGTCAGAAGGATGACCGCTTCCTGGAGATGCTGAACAGCATCCGCGAGAACCGTTGCGATGCCCAGGTGCTGGAAGCCCTGAACCGTCGCTACTTGCCCGGGTTCAATCCGCCCCGCGAGGAGGGTTACATTCGGCTGGTGACCCACAACATCCAGGCGCAACGCATCAACGACCGCGAACTGGAGCGGCTGCCCGGCCGTTCCTACGTGTTCGAGGCCACCGTCGAAGGCAAGTTCCCGGAATACCTGTATCCCACCGAGAAAATCCTGGAGTTGAAGCGCGGGGCGCAGGTGATGTTCGTGAAGAACGACGCCAGCGGCGGACACCGTTACTACAACGGCACGATAGGCGAGGTGACGGCAGTGTCATCGCAAGGCATTGAAGTGCGTTGCCTCCAGACGGGGGAGAAACTGGCCTTGCAGCCCGAGGAGTGGAGCAATGCCCGCTATGCCCTGGACGAGGAGACGAAGGCCATCACCGAAGTGGTGGAGGGCACCTTCCGCCAATATCCGCTGAAGCTGGCATGGGCCATCACCATCCACAAGAGCCAGGGCCTGACGTTCGACAAGGCCATCGTCGACGTAGGGGCCTCGTTTGCCCACGGGCAGGCCTACGTGGCCCTGAGCCGTTGCCGCACCCTGGAAGGGCTGGTGCTGGGCGCGCCCGTCTCGGCCAAGGCCATCATCAACGACGAGACGGTGGCCGCCTTCACCCGCGAGGCGAGGGGCAAGGATCCGGGGTTCTGCTTCCCCATCCTGCAACTGTCGTATTTCAAGGAACTGCTGACGGAACTGTTCGGCTTCCAGCCCTTGCTGCGGTCGTTCAAGCACTACGTCCGCCTGCTGGACGAGCACCTGTATCGTCTCTACCCGAAGCAGTTGGAAGCCTGCCAGGTGGAACTGTCCCGGTTGGAGCAGCGGGTGGAGAGCGTGGCGGAGAAGTTCGCCGTCCAGTACATCCGCCTGGCCAACGACAGCCCCGACTATGAACACGATGCCCAGTTGCAGGCACGCATCCATGCGGCAGCCAAGTATTTCGGCGATGAGTTGCGTCCCCTGTATGGGGTGGCCGTGCGCAAGCCGTTGGAGACCGATAACAAGCAACTGAAGAAACAACTTGCGGCGGCCTACGAGGAACTGCGCGACCGTTATCGGCTGAAGGCTGACCTGCTGGCCTTTGTCGGCGAGGCGGGGTTCTCTGTGTCCTCCTACCTGAAACAGAAAGCCTTGTTGACGTTGGAAGTCGTGGGGACGCCCATCCGTGCCAAGGAAGATGCCCGGCGCATGGGATTACCGGAAGTGGATGAATGGTTGGAGGAGGCCCGGAAAGACAAAAAGCCCCAAGGAGGGGGCGGGAAAGCGGAGGTGGCTTCGGACATCCTGCATCCGGAGTTGTTCGACCGCCTGCGTGCCTGGCGCAACAAGGAAGCGGAACGCCAGGGGTTGCCAGCCTATATGGTTTTCCAGCAGAAAGCCATCTTGGGCATCAGCAACCTCCTGCCAGCGGACAAGGAGGCGTTGCTCCGCATCCCACATGTCGGGAAAAGAGGGGTGGAGAAGTATGGCGACGAAGTGTTGCAAATCGTTGCCGCCTACCGGAAAGAACGCGGTTGTTAGAACGGGTTTTCCCTTCCGCGTTGCACCTCTATGCGGAGGCCGAAGCCGTTGTCCGACTTCAGTTCGAAGGCTCCCTTGAAGTTATTGCGCTGCCAAGGCAGGGCGGAGGGGTTGTACACCCGGCGGCCGTCGGCATCATATTCGCCGTAAGTGTTCAGCTTCCAGCCGTTTTTCAGTTGGAACGTGCCTTTTTGCAAGGTGGAGGAAGTGCCCCAGAAGCTGCTTGGACCGAAACCGTAGTAGGGCGATGAGGAGAACATCGTGTAGTTGCCTTGTGTGTAGATGGCGTTGTTCAGGGGGCGGAGCAGGAAACTGTAATCCTTGCTCGCGTCGGGTACCTCCAGCTTGATGTTGCTCAGGCTGGGGCGTTCGGGCAGGTTCATGGAGCCAAGGTCCAGCAGGAAACCGCCATAGTTCTTCACCGTGGAGGGCAGCAGGGGAGCGTCTTCGGGCACGGCGGGCATGGCGAGGGAGTCGGCCGCCGTTTCGCTTTGGGCATGGAGCAGGGCAGTGCTTGCGAAGAATAGGGTGAACAGTAGGAAGATGCGTTTCATATCCGGTCTGGTTGATTGGTTTCCGGGCAAAGGTACTCCTTTCCCCCGAACTGCGGAAATCCTTTCACATTATTTGTCGCTTAGTTCACGATGAGCTTGTAGCCGATGCTCCGCACGTTCACTATCCGTATGCGTTCGTCCTTGGACAGCTTGTGGCGCAGCTTGGTGATGAACACGTGCAGGCTGCGTTGGTTGAAGAAGGTGTCGTCTCCCCATAGGTCGAGCAGGACGGCGCGCATGTCTACCACCTGGTCTTGCTGCTCGCAGAGGCGGCGCAGGATTTCGCTCTCGCGGTGGCTGAGTTCCGTCTCCGTGCTATTATGCAGCAGGCGTTGGGTGCGGGGCGTGAAGACGTAGGCGCCGATTTCGTACACTTCTGGCCTGACAGGAGAGTCCTCCGTGCGGATGGCGCGGCCCAAGAGCGCCTTGATGCGTACTATCAGTTCCTGCATCCCGAACGGCTTCTTCAGGTAGTCGTTGGCGCCCAGTTCGAAGCCCTCCACCACGTCGTTGATGGCGGAGCGGGCGGTGAGGAAGAGCACGGGTGTACGGCTGTCCGTCTTGCGGAGGCGGCGCACCATCTCGAAGCCGTCCATGCGGGGCATCATCACATCGGCCACCAGCACATCGGGCTTATCTTGGGCGAAAAGCCGCAAGCCTTCTTCCCCGTCTTTGGCGAGGAGGATGCGGAAGCCCTGTCCCTCCAGGGTGTCCTTGATAATCATCGCCAAAGTGGATTCGTCTTCCACCAACAGCACGTCTATCCATTCTTCATTACTCATTCTTCATTCTCCATTCTTAATTTAATAATGAACTCGCTCCCCCTCCCCGGTTCGCTCTCCACCTCCACCGTGCCCCCGTGCCGCTCCACCATCGTCTTGACATAATACAGGCCGAGGCCATAGCCCTTCACAGGGTGCAGGTTACCCGTGGGGACGCGGTAGAACTTGTCGAACACATGCGCCAGCTTGTCCTTGGGGATGCCGATGCCTTTGTCCCGCACGGAGAGGATGAATGCGCCGCTTTCCTGACGGGCCTCTATCTCCACCTCCACCTGTCCTGCGGAGTACTTGATGGCATTGTCCAGCAGGTTACTCACGATGTTTGAGAAGTGCGTGCGGTCGGCATTCACCTCCAAGCCGGGCGGCGTGAGGCGGGTGGAGATGCCGACGGGCTTGTCCGCCTTCAGCTTGTGCTGCTCGATGAGGGGCGCGAGGATGTCGGCGACGGGAAATGTCGTCCGGTGCAGGCGGAAGCTGTGCCGCCGCTCCATGGAGAGGGAGAGAATCTGCTCCACCAGTCCGCCCAGCCGCGTGAGTTGCTCCTGGCAGATGCGGAGGTAGCGCGTGCGCTTCGTCCCGTCGGCATCGGCGCCGAAGTTCAGCAGGGCGTCGTTGGCGGCGTAGGCCACGGCGATGGGCGTCTTCAGTTCGTGGGTCATGTTGTTGGTGAAGTCGTCCTTCATCTCCTCCAAGGTGCGTTGGCGCAGCAGGATGCGGATGAGGTACCAGAAGGAGAAGCCTAAGACGAGGAGGATGACCGCCGACGTGGCCAGGATGCCCACCATCTGCCGCAGTACGTGGCCGTGTATAGGCTCCATCGTGAGGCGGTAGAGCCATTTGCCGTGCAGGTCGTAACTGTATTCATAGGTCTTGGCCTCGGGAGACGGAGTGTAGCCCGGCGTGCCGCCCGTGGCAAGCGTGTCGCCTTGGTGTAAGTGTGTCAGGCGGTAGGGGGCGATGATGTCCGCGCGGTGAAGCTCGTCGCACAGCAGGCTGTCGTAGGCAGCGAAGTCCGGGGCGCAGATCACGTCCAGCCCGGAGTGCAGGCCGCGTTGGAAGTAGCCCGCCAGTTCCTGCATCGTCTTTTTCCCTCCGAAGAACGAGTCCGGGCTGTCGTTTACATGCAGGGACGAGTCGATGGCGGCAGAGTCCCGTCTCGTATGTTGTTCCAAATAGATATAGGTAGAGTCGCCCTTCTGCTCGGTGGTGATGGTGCGGCTCTCCACGTAGGGCGTCTTCTGGTTATATCCGGCGGAGACGCTCACTTCGCCGTGCTGCCCCAGTGAATCCTGCCTCATCCGCTCGATGCGCAGCACCAGTTCGTTGTAGTCGCTCAGGCGCATGGCTTCCGCGATGTCGTGCTCCGTCGCCCGGCACTGCGTACGGTAGAGGTTCACCAGCCAATACGCCTGGTAGGCGAAGATGGCGGCGAGGGAGAGGACGACCACGAGGGCGATATGTTTGGAGGGCAGTTTCATCATCAGACCTTACGAAGCATTTCATCCAGCCCGATGATATTCACCTTAGGGAAATCTGTGTGCCGCAGGACATCATAGTGATGGTCTTCCGTCACGATAAACCGTGCATTTCCCGTCACGGCACAATCCACAAACTTATTGTCATCGGGGTCTGCTGTTATCAGGTTGAAGTGGTAGTAAGGCGTAATGAAGATGGTGTGCGGGTTGTTTATTATCACGCTGATGGCAAGCATGGCAAATTCGTGGCTTGCCTTTCGCTCTAAAATCTCCTCATATTCCTCCAGGATTTCGTTGGAAACGCAGAACTGGTTGCGTCCGTCAAGCAGAGAGAGCCATATCGCATGGTAACGGCTTCGGCGGGCGATGCACTGGATGAGGCTGTTGGTGTCAAGGACTAATCGTGCCATGTCTTCTGTCAATCTTTGCGGTGCAAATCTTCGTGGCGCAATTTGTCCAGCCGCTGTTGGTCAAGTATGCCTTCGTCCCATAGCCGGTCTGCCTCTTTGTCCAGTTTCTCTTGGAAATGGCGGGTCAGCACTTCCTGTATCTCTCGTCAAAGTAGTTGCTTCCATGATTCTTTCCTTAATAAATAGTACCATGCAAAGGTAATACAAATTTCAAAAGCCTATGGCTTGTATCTGACTTTTCTCCGCTCTATTTCCTGTTTGATAAGACTAAATAACACTTCCGGTAAGACTTGGTAAGCCGCTTCCTGCCTGCCTTACGGCGGAGAATGCCGTACTTTGCACCGCCCGAGGTCCTACCTTGAAGGGCTCCAAGTACTACGTAGACATGACGAAAAAGCCTTATTGGTACTACTAAAAAGGCTTATTCGTCATACTAAAAAGGCTTTTTCGTCATACTAAAAAGGCTTTTTCGTCATGCCTATGTAGTACGTTGAACGCCTCGAGATAGGACGTCGGGCAGGCAAAGATAGGACATGGACTTACTTGATAAAGACAGAAAGATGAAACAAATGACTTTATGCGTGCTTGCAACGTTTTGTTTGTCAGGAATCTGCGCACAAGAGATGAAGACGGACAGCCTCTGGGCGGACAGCCTGGTGAGGACCTTGCCCGAAGTGATGGTGACAGGCGAACGCCCCGTGGTGAAGGCCAAGGCGGGGCGGCTGGAGTATGACCTACGAAGATTAATCGAGGGCAAGCCCGCAGACAACATCTACGATGCCCTGAAGTACCTGCCCGGCGTGGCGGAGATGAACGGCGCGTTGACCTTCGGCGCGAAGGGCGTGACCATCGTCCTGGACGGCAAGGTGACGAACATGAGCACGGAGCAACTCTACGCCCTCCTCCGGTCGATGCCCGCCGACCGCATCGAGCGGGTGGACGTGATGTACAATGCCCCGGCACGCTACCAAGTACGCGGCGCGCTGATAGACGTGCGCCTCCGGCACCGCATCGGCGACTCGGGCACGCTTCAGGGCGAGGTATACGCCCAATATGACCAAAGCCACGAGGCCAGCTTCCAGGAGCGCGCTTCCTTGATCTATAATGGTGGAAAATTCTCTCTCGACTTTCTTTACTCTCACACCCATGGCAAGGACTACAACACCAGCGACAAGGAGGCGCGCCACTGGCTGGAGGCCACGGACGAGACGCACCTCATCGAGAACCACGAGGTGATGCGCAACCGCAACCATACGCACAGCTTCCGCCTCGGCACGGACTATCAGCTGGGGAAAGACCACAGCCTCTCCTTTGCTTACAACGGGAGTTACCACACCCGCCACGTCCGCCAGCACACCACGGGCACGCAGACGGCGGAGAACCTCAGCAGCCGTACGTCGTGGCTGCACAACGGCCGGTTGGACTACCGCACGCCCATTGGTTTCTCTGCAGGAGCGGAGTTCACGTGGTATCGCACGCCGGGCACCCAGCTGCTCCACAGCGAGATGGAAGGCGAACGGATGGACTTCTACACCACGGACCTGCAACGCATCAACGCCTGGAAGTTCTACCTC
>CASEKR010000096.1 GCA_949288585.1 uncultured Bacteroides sp.
TATGCAAACTGTTGAAGTGCCTGTAAAACCCAGTGTGAAAGTCTTTTTGAAATCAAATACTGAGCTGTTGGATGAAGTGATGGTCGTGGCTTATGGTACGGCGAAGAAGTCGTCGTTCACGGGGTCGGCTGCCGTGGTACACTCAGAAAAGCTTTCTGAAAGACCGGTCGCAAACGTAACCAAAGCCTTGGACGGACAAGTGGCCGGCGTACAGACGACATCGGGTTCCGGACAACCGGGTTCCGGCTCAGACATCGTCATCCGCGGTTATGGGTCCATCAATGCATCCCAGTCTCCTTTATATGTAGTGGACGGTATTCCTTATTCCGGAAGCATCTCGGCCATCAATCCGAACGACATTGAGTCGATGACCGTGCTGAAGGACGCCTCCGCCGGCGCTTTGTATGGTTCGCGCGGTGCCAACGGCGTGGTGCTTATCACGACCAAGAAAGGTAAGGAAGGAAAGGTAAAGGTGAACCTGAAGGCAAACTGGGGTTTCTCGTCGCGTGCCATTCCCCGTTATGAAACGATGGACGAAGCCGGTTATCTGGAAGTAATATACCAATCTTATAAGAACAACCAGATACAGAACAACGGACTTTCGCCGGAAGCGGCCGGCATGGCGGCACTGGAAGCCATGAAAAGCGGCTCCACGGCCATCTTCGGCGTCAACGAGCAATACAATCCTTTTAACTACTCCATCACGGAACTGATAGACCCCGTTACCGGCAAGGTAAGAAGCGACGCGCAACTGCGTTACAGCGAGGACTGGATGGACGAGGCCATGGCCAGCAATCCGTTGCGTCAGGAATATCAGGTGTCGTTCAGCGGAGGTACTGAAAAGACTCAATACATGTTCTCCTTGGGCTATCTGAGCGAGGACGGTCTGTTGAAGACAACGAACTTCAAGCGCTACAGCGGCCGTATGAACATCGACACGCAAGTGACAGACTGGCTGAAAGCGGGCATGAACGCCAACTACGCACGCAACGAGAGCAACAGTGCCCCCGAAGCGAATTCGTCGAACTCGAACGTGTGGTATTCGGCGCAGCTGATGGCGCCCATCTTCCCGGTATTCGAGAAAGATGCCAACGGACAGACCGTACTGGACAATACCGGCAACCCCGTGTTTGACTACGGAGCCAACCGTCCCGCCGGCGCCAACTCCAACTGGAACATGATTGCTACGCTGTATGACGACAAGTACAGCACCCTGAGCGACAATCTCAGTGCACGTGCACATGTGGATTTGGGCGGCTTGAAAGAAGGACCGCTGCAAGGCTTGAAACTAACGGTGAACTACGGTTTCGACCTGGTACAGCAAGCCGGCATGACGTATTATAATCCCTATAACGGCAATGCCGTTTCCGTAGGCGGACGCCTCAATAAGGCCACGGCACGTACGTTCACTTACACGCTGAACCAACTGTTATCTTACGACCGTAAATTCGGCGCACATCATATAGAAGCCTTGGTAGGACATGAATTCTACAAATACACGTATGATTACCTTTCCGCACAAAAGACCGGTTTCCCGTTCGGCGGATTGTATGAGTTGGATGCCGCTACAACCCTTGTAGACGGTTCTTCCTATCAGAACAACTATGCGGTGGAATCCGTCCTCTCGCGTGTGAACTATGATTACAATGACAAGTATTACCTGTCGGCAAGTTTCCGTACGGACGGTTCTTCCCGTTTCCACGAAGACAGCCGCTGGGGTAACTTCTGGTCAGTGGGTGGTAACTGGCGCATATCGTCCGAGGAGTTCATGCAGGACCTGGAGTGGGTGAATAACCTCTCCGTGAAGGCCAGCTACGGTGTGCAGGGTAACGACAACCTGGGTACGTTCTACGCCTGGCAGTCGTTCTACAACCTGGGGTATCCCAACGCCTCGATGAGCGGCGCGGTACTGTCCTCGCTGGAGAACCGCGACCTGAAGTGGGAAAAGAACGCCAACCTGAACGTGGGCATTGAAGCCGAACTGTTCGACCGACTTTCGTTGAGCGTAGAATGGTATCAGCGCAAGACCACGGATATGCTGATGTCATTCCCCATGGCCACATCGCTGGGCTTCGACGGCTATAACGCCAACACCGGAAGCATGCGCAACCGTGGATGGGATATCTCCTTGTCCGCCAAGATCTTCGATACACCGGACTTCGGCTGGGATTTGACTTTGATGGGTTCTACCATTAAGAATGAGGTACTGAAACTGGCCGACACGTCGGAAATCATCAGCGGCAGCTACATTATCCGCGAAGGTGAAACGCTGAACTCGTTCTATACCGCATCTGCGGCCGGAGTAGACCCCGCCACAGGTAAGCAGCTCTATTGGGCATGGGCTACCGACGAGAACGGTAACCGCACGGACCGATATATCACGGACAACTCTTCGGAAGCACTGAACAGCCGCGACATCCAAGGCAGCCGCATCCCTGACCTGTATGGCTCTATCGGCAACAACTTCAAGTTCAAAGGCTTTGACCTGGGTGTCCTGCTGACCTACTCCATCGGCGGCAAGGTGCTGGACGGTGTCTACCAAACCCTTCTCTACGGCAACTACATCGGCCAGGCCCGAAGCAAGCACCTGGAACGCGCCTGGAAGCAACCCGGCGACATCACCGACATCCCGCGCATCGAAATCGGCAAATCATACATCGTCACGGACAACAACCTGATAAACGCGTCCTATCTTGCGCTGAAGAACATCTCCTTGGGCTACAGCCTGCCCGAACGCTGGGTGAAGAAAGCCGGCATGCAGAACGTGCGCATCTCCGCCAACGCCGACAACGTGTTCCTGTGGAACCACCTCAAGGGTATGGACCCGCAGTACAACTTCACCGGAGGTACCAGCTTTGCCTACGTGCCGGTGCGTACCGTCTCGCTTGGCGTCGACATTACATTCTAAACGATAACCATTTTATTTAGTATAAGAAACGATTATGAAGAAACTACTTTATATATTATCTTTTGCCGGACTGATGGGCTTCGGCTCTTGTGCGGACGAGCTGAATACGGAGCCTACGGACAGCGTCTCCGGCAGCACCATCTTCGAGAACGTGACTAACGCCCAATCGGCCATCAACGGCGTGTACCGCATGCTGTACGTGGCCGGCTGGAGTTCTAACTGGGGTACGGAAAACTGTGGTCAGACCGGTATCCAGCTGCTGGCGGACCTCATGGCGGAGGACCATCTGATGTATTCGCAGGGACAGGGCTGGTTCTATGAAGACTACCGCCTGAACGTACACGGCGACTATTCCAACACGGCGGGACGCCCGTATTCCGTATGGAACTTCTACTACACCATCATCAGCAACGTGAACTACATCATCGCCGCCGAGAACACCATGGAGGGCGATGCCGCCGAGCGCGACAACATCGTGGGCCAGGCCTACGCCATGCGTGCCTTCTGCTACTTCTATCTGGTACAGCTCTACCAGCAGACCTATCATGGACATGAGACGGCACCGGGCGTGCCCATCTATACGGAGCCTACCGAAGCCGGTTCGCAGGGACATCCGCGCGGCACCGTGCAGGATGTGTACGACCAGATAAACAGCGACTTGGACCGCGCCATCGAACTGCTGGAGGGGAAGTCGCAGAGCCACATCTCACACGTGGACTACTACGTGGCCAATGGTTTCAAGGCACGCGTGGCGCTCGTACAGCATGAGTATGCTACCGCTGCCGCTGCCGCCGCAACGGCTTTGAGCAAGAGCGAGCTAAGTCTGGCCACTGTCGAAGCCTTGGGCGGGAACAACGATACAGGTGTGGCAGACGTGATGTGGGGCTGTGAGATTACAACCGACCAGACATCCGGATTTGCCGGCTTCTTCTCTCACATGGACGCCGATGCCACGGGCATGTATGGCGCTACAGCACAAAAATGCATCAGCAGCGGTCTGTATAATCTGATATCCGACACCGATGAGCGTAAGTCGGCCTGGTTCCGGGCTCCGCTGGCCGAGGATGGTACAGGCTCTATGGTAAGCTACTGCCAGCTGAAATTCAAGATGGCAGACTATACCACCTGGACAGGCGACTACCTGCTGATGCGTGCCGAGGAGATGGTATTGATTAAAGCGGAGGCCGAGTGCGCCCAGGGCCTGTATGCCGATGCACGCGCCACGATATCCCAGCTGGGCAACCTGCGCGACACGAACTTTGCCACACGCCTGGCCGCCCGTACGGATGCCAATACCTATAACAGCGACACCAATGCGCCGCTCCGCACGCTGATGGACGAAATCCTCTTCCAGCGCCGCGTGGAACTGTGGGGCGAGGCAGGACGCATTTTCGACTTGCAACGTCTGGGCTTGGGCTACAACCGTACGTATGAGGGCTCTAACCATACAGAAACTGTATCCAACAAAAACACGGATGCTGCCTCGCCGCTCTTCATCTTCCCGCTTCCGCAGTCGGAATTCGACGGAAATGAAAGCCTTACGTCGGCTGACCAAAATCCGATAGTCATGTAACATAAAAAGAAAGGATTACGACAATGAAAAAGAACATATTGACATACATGGCCGTATGCCTGGCAATGGCCTTGACTGTATGCACCGGATGCAGCACTGATGCCGAAGGTGTAATATACACGCCCGAAGCGGCAGGTTATAGTTTCGCTTCCACTCAGATGAGCGTAGAGGCTACCGCTGATGACCAAGGAGTGGTCAGAGTACCTGTTTACAGAAACACCACCCATGGCGCGGCAGCAGTTTCCTTGACGGCTGCCATGGACGAGGAAACGGCGGGCATCTTCACGCTGTCTTCGTCGGAGATAACTTTTGCCGAAGGTGAAGGCGTGGCTTACGCAGAACTGAGCTATGGCAATCTGAACAACCTGGGCGCTACGACCCGTTACAGCATTACACTGTCCATCCCGGAAGAGAGCAGTTCCATCTCGGCTGAAAGCAGCATTGACGTGCTGGTACAGCGTCAGTTGACGTGGGAAAGCATCGGTACGGGAGAATATCATTCGCAACTCTTCGGACAATCATGGCCGCAACCCGTGGAGAAGGCACAGGAAGGCAATGTCTACCGCCTGCCCGACTGTATTGTGGAAGGCTATCCGATGATCTTCAGCCTGAGCGATGACGGACAGGAACTGGCAGGATGGGACATTCAGGCCACCGGTTACGAACATTCCACCTACGGGATGGTGTACTTTGCAGCCGCAGGCATGACGCGTACAGGAAACGTCCTGTCCTTCCCCATGCAAGGTGTCATCGAGTACAACGGCGGATGGGGACTGTTATATTCTGGTTTCACCGAAACACTGGTATTGCCGGAATAAAACGGTTTTTATGTGTATCTGAAAAGCGTGCGGAGCCTCCGCACGCTTTTTTATAGGATGGATACCGATACCCTGTCCCCGGCGTAGAGGGGCCTCTTTCCTCCCTACGGCTGACAACGCCTTTGTCCTATGGCTGACAACGCCTTTGTCCGAAATAGCGGCTCGGAAAGCTGAAAAACTTCGTCTTTCATTTGCCTCTCCTCTCGCCTTTCACTATTTTTGCACGGACAATCCTAATAAAGCGATAGACAGAATGGCAATGAAAGAATTCGTAATCTCCGAGGCACAGGTGGAGACCGCCGTGCTGGTGGGACTCGTCACCCGCACGCAGGACGAACGCAAGACGAACGAATACCTGGACGAACTGGCCTTCCTGGCCGAGACGGCCGGGGCGGTGGTGGTGAAGCGCTTCATGCAGAAGCTGGAGCAGGCCCACTCCGTGACCTACGTGGGCAAGGGAAAACTGGACGAAATCAAGCAATACATCAAGGACGAAGAGGAGGACGGGCGCGAGATAGGCATGGTCATCTTCGACGACGAACTATCCGCCAAGCAGATACGCAACATCGAAGCGGAACTGAAGGTGAAGATACTGGACCGCACGTCGCTCATCCTCGACATATTCGCCATGCGCGCGCAGACGGCCAACGCCAAGACGCAGGTGGAACTGGCACAATATAAGTACATGCTGCCCCGCCTGCAACGCCTCTGGACGCACCTCGAACGACAGGGAGGCGGCTCGGGCGCCGGCGGCGGTAAGGGTTCCGTGGGACTGCGCGGCCCGGGCGAGACGCAGCTGGAGATGGACCGCCGCATCATCCTCAACCGCATGGCGCTGCTGAAGGAACGCCTGGCGGAGATAGACAAGCAGAAGGCCACGCAGCGCAAGAACCGCGGGCGCCTTATCCGCGTGGCGCTGGTGGGATATACCAATGTGGGCAAGTCTACCTTGATGAACCTGCTGGCCAAGAGTGAGGTGTTTGCCGAGAACAAGCTGTTTGCTACACTCGATACGACAGTACGCAAGGTGATTATCGACAACCTGCCCTTCCTGCTCAGCGATACGGTAGGTTTCATCCGCAAATTGCCTACCGACCTGGTGGACTCCTTCAAGTCGACGTTGGACGAGGTACGCGAAGCCGACCTGCTGCTGCACATCGTGGACATCTCGCATCCCGACTTCGAGGAACAGATTGAGGTGGTGAACAAAACACTGGCCGACATTGGAGCTGCAGGTAAGCCCATGATTTTGGTATTCAACAAGATAGATGCCTATACGTATGTGAAGAAGGATGAAGATGACCTGACTCCACGCACCAAGGAAAATCTGTCGCTGGAGGAACTGATGAGGACGTGGATGGCGAAGCTGGAGGACAATTGCATGTTCATTTCGGCTCGTGAGAAGACTAACATCGAGGAAATGAAAACAATGGTTTATCAGCGTGTGAGGGAATTGCATGTGCAGAAATACCCGTATAATGACTTTCTCTATCAAACTTACGACGAGAACGGGGAATTATAAAAATAGTATATAATAAGACCTCTTCG
>CASEKR010000097.1 GCA_949288585.1 uncultured Bacteroides sp.
TTGCGGGGCGCGTATGTCTGCCGGATAGTCGGGGAAGGTGCTGATGTCGTTTCCCACCGTAGCCGAAACTGTTGAAAAGATGTTGCCGGCGAGCTGCATCCCGTCGCCGGAGTCGCCGGAGAACCGGACTACCACTTCGTCCAGTTCTTTGACTCTCATGTCGTTTGCCATAATCTTATTTATTAGTGATATAATTTATTCAGCGCTGTGCTTGGGCGGCAAATTTCGGAAAGTTAATCGGATTCTCAAAACATTTTTTCGTAAAATCGGCGGAAAGCATTATCTTTGCGGCCACAAAAGCACTTTGCCTTGGTAGTTCAACGGATAGAACAAGTGTTTCCTAAACATTAGATAGGGGTTCGATTCCCCTCCGAGGTACACCTTTCCAGTAATGAAGTCTACGTTTGCCATGGAACAATTGCAGGTCATCCAGAACAAAATCTATGAGTTCAGAGGGCAGAAAGTCATGCTTGACTTTGACCTCGCAGAGATGTATCAAGTAGAAACCCGTGTCCTGAATCAAGCCGTTAAACGTAACTTGGAGCGTTTTCCGACAGACTTCATGTTTCAGCTTTCTTTAGAAGAATGGGAGGATATCTCATCACAGTTTGTGATGACATCCCGCATGAAGCGTCCGAAGTCGGCCATGCCTTTGGCATTTACGGAGCACGGCGTTGTCATGCTTTCGAGTGTGCTTAGGAGTGATATTGCGGTGCAGGCAAGCATTGTGATAGTACGTGCATTTGTCGCCATGAGGCAACTGGTTATGAAACCTTCCCCAACGGATAGGGTAGGGCAATTGGAGCAGCAGATGAAGGAACTGAAACTGTATATAGAAGAGGTGTTTGCCGACTACAATGACATCAATGATGACACACGGATGCAGTTAGAACTGATTAATCAAACGTTGGCTGAGTTGCAAGCTCAAAAGAAACTGGAGGAGAAACCTCGCAGGCGCATCGGTTTCATCCAGCATGATTGAAGGGAAATCTTAGGGAGTTTCCTCAGGAATAATATCTTTATCACAGGGAAGGGACAAACTTACAGATACTCCCTCCTATACTCCTGCGGCGTCATGCCTGTCACCTTCTTGAACAGGCGGTTGAAGTAAGAATAGTCGTCGAAGGCCAGGCGGTAGGCCACTTCCTTCACGGACAGGCTTTCTGTCAGCAGCAGCAATTGCGCTTTCTCCATTTTCTTCTGGTTGATGTATTTCAGGGGCGTCGTGTTCATTTCCTGCCGGAAGAGGCGGATGAAATGGTCTTTCGACAGGCAGGCCCGGCCGGCCAATGTTTCCAGGCGGATGTCTTCGTCCATGTGTTGGCGGATATACGCGATGGCTTTGCCGATGCGTTCGTCTTTCGCCGTCTCCTTCATGCGTGCCTTTTGGAAGAAGCGTGCCAGCAGTTGCAGCACGATGCCCCGCGTTTCCACCTGGTCGCAAAAGGCCAGTTGGCGGTTTTTCATCAGTGTCCTCATCAGGGTAGGGTGATTGTCATAAGTCGCAGGGTCGGACTGTGCAAGTATCATTTGGGGCGTTATCGCGCACAGTCTCCTGAACAATTCCAATTCCAAGCTGCCTGCTTCGATCTCAAACGGGAACTCCCATTGCTCCAGCCGGTTATCGTCCGCGCGGCTGTCTTCGTACAGGTGCAGGTAGTAATGCACAAAGTGCCCGTGGCAGATGTTCGTGTGCCGGCAGAAGGCGGGGATGATGTACAGGTGCCCCGGCGCCAGGTCGTGCAGCCCGTCGTCCAGTTCCACCTGCGCCGCGCCTTCCGTCACATAATACAAGCGGGTGAAGGGACTGTTCACATTCTTCCAGTTCCAGTCGGCATCGTGCACGGCCAGGCCTGTGTTCAGCACGATGGGATGCAGGTGTTCCACTTGTAGGTTCATGCGAAGTAGTTGTTACGGACGCCCAAAGATAAACGATTCCTTCCCTTCCTGCAAGCCTTTGTCGGAAAATCGTTTTTTTACCTGCAAATATGGAGAAACCGGGCGGAATGTCGATTTTGTACTATCCTTTACGGATGGAGTCCTATCCTCGCGCCGGGCAACTTCCTAACTTTGCATTATCAAAATCGGAATCTAATCCCAGGAAGATATGAAGAAGATACTATTTGCCCTATTGACCCTGTCCTGTTCCCTGTCGTATGCGCAGGGGGACGGCACCCTTCCTTTCTGCAATACCTTGAAAGTCGGGCCGGCAGACACGCCGGAAGAAATCATCGCCAAGGCGGCCCACGTTGTCCCCACTCCCCGCCAATGGGCGGCGCAGGAGCGTGAGTTCATCGCCTTCGTCCACTTCGGCCCCAACACCTTCACCCGCCAGGAGTGGGGGACGGGCAAAGAATCCCCCCGGATATTCGACTTAAAGCAACTGGATACCGACCAATGGTGCCAGGCCATGAAAGCGGTCGGCATGAAGATGGTGGTTCTCACCGTGAAGCACCACGACGGTTTCGTCCTGTGGCAAAGCCGCTACACGCGCCACGGCATCATGTCTACGGGCTATCAAGACGGCCACGGCGACATCCTGCGCGAACTCTCCGCCTCCTGCCGTAAATACGGCCTGAAACTGGGCGTCTACCTCTCTCCCGCCGACCTCTACCAGATAGAAAGCCCAGACGGCTTGTACGGCAACGGTAGCCAAGCCACCCTGCGCACCATTCCCCGCGAAGTCCCTGGCCGTCCGTTCCGGAACAAGACCCGCTTCCGGTTCGAGGTAGACGACTACAACGAATACTTCCTCAACCAGCTTTTCGAGTTGCTGACCGAATACGGACCCATCCACGAAGTGTGGTTCGACGGGGCGCACCCCAAGCGCAAGGGCGGGCAGACTTATAACTACACTGCCTGGCGGCAACTCATCCGCACGTTGGCCCCCGATGCCACCATCTTTGGCCGTGAAGACATCCGCTGGTGCGGCAACGAAGCCGGCCATACGCGCGAAAGCGAGTGGAACACTATCGGCGTCTACGACGAAGACCCCGCCACGATGACGGAATTTCGCGACCTCTATGGCGACCTGGGCACCCGCGACGTCTTGCTGAACCGCGAGAAGCCCTATTACCTGCATTACCAGCCCGCCGAGACCAACACCTCTATCCGTGAAGGCTGGTTCTACCGCGACGACGTCAGCCAGCGCGTCCGGACTGCCGATGACGTGTTTGACATCTACGAGCGGTCTGTGGGCGGAAACTCTATCTTCCTGCTCAACATTCCTCCCAACCGTGAAGGGCGTTTTTCCGATGCCGACGTGGAAGTCCTGCGGGAAGTAGGCCGCCGTATCTCCGAGACTTATGATACTGACCTCTTGCAGGATGCCGACGGCCCCCGCGAGTTGTTGGACGATGATGCGGGCACTTACTTGATGTTGGACAGCACCCGGCGGGAAATCGTCTTTACCACGCCACGCCCCGTCACCTTCAACCGTTTCGTCCTCCGCGAAGCCGTCCCCACCCACGGCGAGCGCGTGGAGCAGCACGCCTTAGACATCTGGCAGGACGGGCAATGGCAGGAGATAGCCCGCGCTACCAATGTCGGCCGGAAGCGCATCTTGCGTTTTCCCGACGTGACGGCCTCCAAGTTGCGTCTCCGCATCCTCTCTTCCCGGCTTTCCCCGGCCCTTTGCGAAGTTTCGGCCCACTACTACCGCCAGCGTCCGCCCCTGTTGCAGATGCAGCGCAACCTTGCCGGAGAAGTCGCCATCGGGCTAAGAGCGGACGATTTCAGTTGGAGCAACTGGAACCGGGCGGATGCCCGCCGGAGCAGCCAGCCGGTGTTCTTGCCGGCGGCTTCGGACAGTCCCTATCAGATCCGCTACACGGTTGATGGGAGCGACCCCGACTCCTTGTCCGCCCTCTATACCGCCCCCGTCCTGTGTGCCGGAGGCGAACTGAAGGCAGCCGCCTTCGCGGAGGGAGAACGTGGCCCCATTTGCCGGGAACGTTTTGGATTCATCAAAAAAGACTGGCAGCTTGTCGGAATCTTGCCCGCCCTGCCGGAACATCCGGCCACAGTCGCTTTTGACGAGCAGCCCGATACCTATTGGGCAACGGATGCCTCGTCCGGCCCGGTTGTCTTCACCGTCGATTTGGGAAAAACGCAATCCGTTTCCGGATTCGCCTACACCCCGCCGACGGACGGCAAGCACGGCCTGATATCCGCAGGCCATGTGGAAGTCAGCCCCGACGGCAAACAGTGGCAACCCGCCGGGAATTTCCAATTCGGCAACCTCGTCAACGACCCCACCCGCCGTTTCCACGACTTCGCCCGACCGTTGGAAGGCCGCTATTTCCGCCTGGTTGTCACCGGCATAGAGGGCAATAGTACTTCCGTCGCCTTGGCAGAACTGGATTTGTTTTAAATAACCCTATTGATATGAAGAAGCTACGTTCACTTCTCTTCGCGGCGTTGCTTTCCATCGGAAGCCTCCCGCTTTGCGCCCAACAACTCTTCGTAGGCGCCAACTATCACCCGCATGACGACAAGAACCCGGAGAAGATTGCCCGCGACATCCGCCTGATGCAGGAAGCCGGCTTCAACGTCACCCGCTTGGGCCATCTGGCTTGGGACAGCTTTGAGCCTTCGGACGGGGAGTTCGACTTCGAGTGGTTCGACCAGGTCATGGACGGCATGGCCGAGGCTGGAATCAAGGTCATACTGGACATTGCCGTCCGGCCGGCGCCCATCTGGCTGCACCGGCTCTACCCCTCCATCGACGTAACGGACGCTTCCGGCAACCGCCTGTACCCCAACCACCGCTACATGGACGACGTGGGCGACCCCATGTACCAGAAGTATGCCCTGCGTTTCGTGGACGCTGTGACGAAACGTTACGCCCGCCATCCGGCCCTGCTGGCTTTCGGCATCGACAATGAACCGGGCGACGGCCCTATCTCTTACTCCGAGACGGTGCGGCAACGATTTGCGCACTGGCTGGAGCAGAAGTATGGCTCGGTGGAAGCCCTGAACAAGGCTTGGGCTGCGCAACGCTGGTCGCGGTGGATGAACAGCTTCGACGAAGTGGGCTTGCCGGTATCCGGCTCCACCCAAGGAGCCCCCGAGCGGATGCTGGATTTCAGGCGTTTCATTTCCGACGAACTGAACGGTTTCTATAAACAGGTGATGGACTTGGCCAATGCCAATGCGCCCGGCGTGCTGCTCAACACCAATGCCTGGTATTACAGCCCCCTGAAGTATTTCGACTACGCGCCCATTGCCTATTCCGGACAACTCACCCGCCAGGGCTGTGGTTTCTATCCCGGAGGCTCCCTTACGGCTCCTTGGGGACTGATGAACAGCCTGTTCGGCATCTTCCGCATACAGTTCGAGAGCGAGAACCCCTTCTGGTGCAATGAGTTCACCACGATGACGGCGGTGCCCGGCTCTATCCGCAGGTCTGCCTATGCCACGCTGATGTATGGCAACCAGATGGTGTGCGGCTGGACGTGGCAGAGTATGCACGGCGGGGAGGAACAATACTTGCAGGGGATGTTGGACTGGGACGGCGTGCCCAACCGCAAGTACGAGGAATACAAACAGATAGCATCGGAATTTAAGAAGATAGCCCCCTATTTCCCTTACCGTCCGAAGGCGGAAGTGGGCATTGCCTACTCCTTTGACAGCCAGATGGCCAGCGCCTCTTTCCCCGAGTCGCACGACAGCCAGGTGCAGAGTTGCTTCAACCTCTTCTTCGACCGCAACATGGATGTCTGCATGGTGGACCTCCGCCGGAGTGCGCTCGAACGGAAACTACTGTTCGTCCCGGGCTTGGCCGTGATGGACGGGGAGAGCGCCGAAAAAATACGCGCCTACGTCCACGACGGGGGCGTAGTAGTGATGACCTCCTATTCGGCCATGGTCGACGAGACGGGGAAAGTCTTCCCTACCACCCTGCCGGGCCGCTTGAGCGACGTTTTTGGCATCCGCGTGGCCGGCTTTGAGGAGACGGAAGCCATGAACGAGCTTTCGCCCCGCTCTTATACAGGCCAGAAGATGACCATCTCCTACCGGGGACAGTCCATCGACACGCAGTCGCCCCGCTTCGATGTCATCGAACTGAAAGGCGCCCGCCAGTTGGGCAGCATTGAGAGCCT
Organism: uncultured Bacteroides sp.; assembly: GCA_949288585.1. Taxonomy (GTDB): domain Bacteria; phylum Bacteroidota; class Bacteroidia; order Bacteroidales; family Bacteroidaceae; genus Bacteroides. The sequence goes on from CASEKR010000097.1 coordinate 6,105, forward strand.
GCACCAGCCCTATCCCGTCATCACCGAACACCGCTACGGCAAAGGCCGGGCCATCTATGTCGGCCTGCCTGCCCGGGGCGAATGCCTGACGCCCATCCTGGAGGAACTCCTGACGGAACTCTCCATCCCGCGCGGCCCGGAAGTGCCCCGTTGGGTCATGGCGCGGGACATTGACTCCACGCATACCCTCTACCTCAACCTGAACGCCACCCCGCAGACCATCTCCCTGAAGGGCAAGGGCAAAGGCATCCTCTCCGGCGATGCGTACGAAGGCTCTTTCGTGCTGCAGCCTTACGAGCCGGAACTGGTGGAATTTGAAGAAAGAAAGTAACATCCATAATTTATTAAAGAAAACCGAAAATGAAGAACAACAAAAGTCTTTTCATCCTCGCCCTGGCCGCCCTCACCTTTGCGGCCTGCACCCCGGCTTCCAAGAAGCCCCACTACAACATCGACTCAGTGGCCTCGGAGCAGGGCACGGAAGTCTTCCAACCCAACTGGGACAGCATCGCCGCCCACTACCACTTCCCCCAATGGTTCCGCGACGGCAAGTTCGGCATCTTCATCCACTGGGGCGTCTATTCCCATGAAGGACTCGCGCGAATACAAGCACCACATCGAGACCTACGGCCCGCACACGGAGTTCGGCTACAAGGACTTCATCCCCATGTTCAAGGCCGAAAAATTCAATGCCGACGAATGGGCGCAGCTCTTCCGTGAGTCCGGCGCGAAGTATGTCATCCCCGTGGCCGAACATCACGACGGATTCGCCATGTACGACAGCGACCTGAACCCGTGGAATGCCGTGAAGATGGGTCCCCACAAAGACATCATCGGCTTGCTGAAGGTTGCCATCGAAAAACAGGGCTTGGTGTTCGGCGTCTCCACCCACCGCGCCGAGAATGCTTGGTTCTTCAACGGGGGCATGGAGTTCCCCTCCGACGTGCAGGACTCGACCATCACCCTCTACGGCCGACGCCTGCCGGGCTACGTGAACTACAACGACGATGTGGCGCGCGAATGGCTGGAGCATACCTACGAACTGGTGGTGAAATACCAGCCGAGCATGGTCTACTTCGACTGGACGGTCAACCACCCCGTCCTGATGCCTTACTTCAACAAGTTCCTGGCGTTCTACTATAACAATGCCTTGGATTGGCACAAGGAGGTGACGGCCTGCACCAAGCAGGGCTATCCCACCGACATACAGGTATGGGACATAGAGCGCGGCAAGTCCGACAAGATGATGATCTTCCCCTGGCAGACGGACACGTCGGTGGGCAAGTTCTCGTGGAGCTACGTGCAGGGTGAGCAGAACAAGACGCCCGGCCAGATTGTGCAAGATTTGGTGGATATTGTCAGTAAGAACGGCAACCTCTTGCTCAACATAGGCCCGAAGGCCGACGGCACCATCACCGACGAGCAGAAGCGCGTGCTCCTCTCCATCGGCCAGTGGCTCCGGGTGAACGGCGAAGCCATCTACGGTACCCGCCCTTGGAAGAAGTTCGGCGAGGGCGACGCCGTCGTCTCCAAAGGCTCTTTCTCCGACAACGAACCCACGGCCTACACCTCGCGCGACCTGCGCTTCACCACCAAGGGCAACGACTTCTATGTCATCGCTCTCAACTGGGACGCCGGCCACATCCTGGTCAAGTCGCTGACGCCCGCCGTCATCGGAGACGCCCAAATCAAGAGCATCTCGATGCTGGGTTCTGATGAGGCCATCCGCTGGGAAAAGACATCTAAAGGCCTGAAGATTGACTTCCCCAAGCAGAAGCCCTGCGACTACGCCTATGCCTTCAAAATTGCCTTCGACCGTGAAGTGGGCAAAGACCTGCCTTCCGAAGCCTCCAACGAAGTGCTGAAGCACGG
>CASEKR010000098.1 GCA_949288585.1 uncultured Bacteroides sp.
CCCGCGCTACGATGTCACCATCCCCTACCTGCGCCAGCTGGCCGGCCCGATGGACTACACGCCCGGCGCCACGATGAACGCCAACCGCTGGAACTTCCGGGGCATCAATGACCAGCCCATGAGCCAAGGCACGCGCGTGCACCAGATGGCGATGTACACCATCTTCGAAGCGCCGCTGCAGATGCTCTCCGACAGCCCCTCGAAGTACGCCAAGGAGCCGGAATACACCGACTTCATCGCCCAGGTGCCCACCACCTTCGACGAGACCGTGGCGCTGGCCGGGGAAGTAGGCGAATACATCATCTTGGCCCGCCGCAAGGGCAACACCTGGTTCGTCGCCGCCATGACTAACTGGACACCGCGCGACCTGACCATCGACCTCTCCTTCCTGCCCGCAGGAGCGCATGAGGCCGTCATCTTCAGCGACGGCGTCAATGCCGACCGCGACGCCACCGACTGGCGGATGGAGACGCGCCGGCTCTCCGCTTCCGACAAGCTGAACGTACACCTCGCCCCCGGCGGAGGCTGGACGGCACGCATCACCGTGGAATAAGCGGACGGGCTGAACAAAAAAATGCGGATGGCACACCCTTTGGCAGGTGCCATCCGCATTTTCTTTTATCTCCTCCCCCCGTCAGAGAGCGGCAATCTCCTCTTCCGGGAGGCCGGTCGCCTGGACGATGGTGGGCAACGGGACGCCCAACTGTTTCAAGTTCCGGGCAATGGCATGTTTACCTTGCTGGAGGCCTTGTTCCAGACCCTCCTTCAGGCCCTCCGCACGGCCTTCCGCACGACCTTCTTTCAGGCCTTCCGCACGACCCAATTCCATTCCTTTCTCCATGCCGTCGCGGAGCGAACTGCTGATGTGCATCTTCGCCGTGCTGACGATGTCCCAAAACTTCTCGTAGCCCAACAGCTGCGCCGGGCTGAAAGCCGATTCCTCCAACTGGGTGACGGCCTTGCCGATGGCAGGGTCGGTCAGGAGTTCGCGGGGCACTTCGAGGGTCTTTTCGTTGATTTCCGTCAGGTAGCGCAGCCAAAGCACCTGCATCTTCTTGTCGTTGTAGTTCTTCGGAGTGAACTTGGGAAGCTCGATGAAGATGAAGCGCAGGCCTTCGATGACCTCCTTTGTCTCGGCCACTTCCACGATGCGGTAGTCGTGGTAATACTCCGGACTCTCGGAGAAGGTGTCGTTCACCAGATTGAGCGAGTAGACCGGCTGGAGCAGTTCGTAGTCGCCGCCCTTGTCCAGTTGGCTGACGTAGGCCTTCGAAGCGTTGAACAGCACGCGCTGCTTGTAGGCCGAGGTCCACATCATCTGCATCTCGACGATGAACTGGCGGCCCAGGCGGTCGCGGCAGCGCACGTCGACGATGCTGTCCTTGTGCAACGGGGTGGCGGGCACCAGTTCCGGGTTGAGGTATTCCACCCAGGTGATTTCCTCGTCCTCGCTGTCGAACGGCAGCAGGGCGTTGAGGAAACTGATGACCAGGTCGGTATGTTCGCCGAAGACTTTCTTGAAAGTCAGGTCGGCCTTGGGGTCGAGGTATCTCATAAGCTTCTGTTGTTGAAGGGTTACTGCCGCAAAGATAGTACAAAGAGGCGGAACACCCAAGGAGGGAGGCCACAAAAAAAGGCTGCCCGCGCTTCGGGCAGCCTCAACAAAACAAACAAACGTTCTTCCTGCATTGCTGCAGGCGGATACCCTCACAAGGAGGGGGGTGGCGCCTCACGGCGGCACAATTTAATATTGCAATGGTTCTAAATCGCAACGGAAAGCACGTATGCGCAACACTTCTGTACGATATGTCGATCCACCTTTTCCGCTTTCATATTGATAGTCTTCTGAACTTTCTGCATAAGAACCATCTTCGTTTACCAAGGTTGCACGGGCTCTATCTGTATCATCAACCACCGCGCCCAAGATACCACGTCTTCTACCGGCCGCAGAAGACCAATAATAATTGCCCTGAAACTCCGGGAACATCGTGTAATACTGCGTCAAAGCATCCTCCATTTGGCGAATACCAGGAAGGAAATATTTACGATTACTTTCATAATGACCGCTCCACCAATTATATGCATGATAAACACTCCCATCTTCTTCTCGCTTATTACGATTATAACAATAAGAAGCAGCAGAAAGCGGTTTGTCATTCAGAGTCATCGTTTCTTGCGGAAGTGCTAATACAATATCTGCAGTATTCGACAAGCCTTCCGCATAATTATTATAATCAGAAACCGATCGTCCCATAAGATTATCTCCCCACGATAACCCAGGATAGATTTGGTCAGGTTGTGAATGATTATCCAACGGATCGTAGTGATCAAGGTATTCTTCGTATTGCTCCATATAAATCACACCATCCTCACCACCATAGCTGTTGTCATCGGGATAAGGGTTTGAATAATCCGGCCGGTTTCCCTCCCTATCGTACACTTGCACTTTCAAGAAATGAGTCTGGGTAATCTCCAAAGTACGTTCCTCTCCCGCCACCGGAGAACCGTTTTCATAATAAGTCAGTTTCAACTTGGCTGTACGGTCTTCCGAATCAGACAGATTCTCGTCAATATAGAAATACACACGGTCGCGGCTGTTTTCTATGGTTACGGAAGCGCCAGTCTGTGCCAATGTATTGGTAACAAGATCGGTCGTAAAATACCTGCGTTTACCGTGTCCGGCTGTAAAATTGCTCCCCTCAATCAGATGATCATCCTCCGACATACCTTGAGGCAATGTACCATTTTGCATGTTTTCTGCCGGCATTCTCTCCATCCGTATCCATGGCTGCCCATCATCCAAGTCTGAGCCATCCATAAATTCTATCACCATGGAAGGAACAGCGGATTCATCAAAGAGATAGACATCCATCGGTGTGACACAGAAATGAGCGTCGTGGTTACGTTCGCGCAAAATAGAGATATAGTATTTATTGTCTGTCGAATCATCAATATTAACACGGGCATCATAGGTATACTTAGAACCATCCCCCACCGTTTCTTGAGACGTCAAGCCTTTGATGGTGATATTGTTCTTATACTGGTGGTTGCGTATCACTTCAAAATCATCTGTATGGTTGTGTCCCAAGTAGAGAGTGTAACGCACAGTATAAGTAGCGTTATTGTAGGTAGTATATTGTGTATCGAACACGATATGGGCTGCATCTTCGTGGGCAATGGTAGGTTTATAACGTTGCTTCTGATACTCCTCAATGCCAGCGGGATACTGTGGGGTACCATTGGGTTGCTGCATATTCTCAAACATGTAGAACGATAATTCAATGCTGCCCTGTCTATTATAAATATACTGAGTAGTCCTCTGGGTTTCATCCCGCTTCATACCATCTTCTGACAAAGAAGTACTGTTTCCCCGTTCGGTAGGGGTGAAAGAGACCTGTGTAGGTAAATTGCAGGCTGTCCAAGAGGTGAGCAACATACGGGGCAAATTACCGTCGGATGTCTCCGAATCAATCTGCAAATCCACATCAATACGTGCCATGAGGGCTTGCAGCTCTACAATACGCTCTTCATCATTGCTGGCAGTCTCGGCAGTCAAGTCAATCGTTTTATGACCTATCATCGGCATCCCCGTCTCTGGAAGGACCGTAAATATAAATTGGCTGGGGCGATAAACCAGGGCTTCCAACGCTGCTTGCGGTGTCAGTCCTTCTTTATCCAATGCCACAGGCCGTTTGGTAACCTCATCCAACTCGCCAAACAATGAAGGTTCGACATTGGCCACGGCATAAACCGTGGCCGTTCCAGCAGCAGTCGGGTCAGAAAAGCCTTGCCTGTCTATCTTCAAAAGAGTTGCACCTTGGCTGGGAGCAATATAACCACCGTATTCGATAGCCCCTGTTGTGCCGGTATAACCGGTAAGATAGCTGCCTTCCAACCAGTTTCCTTCGCTGTCAAAGAAAAATATATGCAATGTCTTAATCTCTTTCTCGGCGTCTTCCTTGGCGTCGCTGCTGCGAGTGGTAACCTTGTATTGTTCCATCGGATCGCTGCTGAAAGTCAGTGTCAACGCCTTACCCGGTTCCAAAGAGCCTGGCACATGATAAAGTTCATCTTGTTGGCAAGCACCCAGCAGCAAAGCGGCCGGCAACAAGAAATTCATTATACGGAATACAGATTTATCCATCCTCTATCTATTTTAAATGTTTATTCAAATATCACATCATCATTGTCAGACCCGCCATCTTCCCAGGTTTCGTTGTTGTCGACCACAAATTGCAGGACAAAGGCGTTGCCCACAAAATTCAATTGGGCTGTGTATTTTGTGCCGGCAGTAGGGGTGAATGTCGTGGGACGTCCATAAACGGCAGTACGGCGAGCCGGAATCGTACCATCACTAAAAGTATAATCAATGGACACATGGACAACATCGGGGTTGCTTGCCGGATCACCAGACACAGGCCCGAAATAGGGTGCACTGCCCGAGATGAGCAAAATATGCTCTCCTGTCCCGTCGGCATTTTGAGGCAACAAGCCGGAAGTACTCCGTTCTTCTCCGTCGGCAGGGGCAGGAAGCGACAAAGGCTGACCGTTGTGCGCTGTTTCGTCATAAACCGTATAAGCGCCACGGTAGTATTGTTCCGGAAACGTGTAACTGCCCAATGTGCCACTGCCGGTAAAGTCCAGCACTATTTGTTTGAAAAACTGCCCGCTCAGTTTGATGGAATGAACCTGCAAATCGTATTCACTGAAATTGTTCACCTCAAAGCCCAACGCTGTCAGCATGTGACTGAAAGTAAAAGTCAGGCTACCCTGCATCTTCTGCCGGTTAAAAAGCACAGCAAACATGGCGTCGGGCGTCATGTTGTGGTCTAAAGGAGAATTGACATCACTGCCAGACTGCGGCATGGTAAAAGTAAACTTGGGCGCACCTGCCGTAGCAGCATCCGTCGGAGAATCGACAGAAAAGACCGGATCTGCATCAAGGTAAGGATAATAAGCAAAGAATGTATAACGATATTGCTCCGCATTGCTGCCCACCTCTGCGTTGTCCAAGCCGTCCATCCCCTTGCCAGGCATATACCACTGTTTCAGGTTTTCATACGTGCAATAGATGCCACCAACTGTGACCGGCTCGTTATAGAATACCGACGGAGGGCACAAACCATACTTGTTCAGCCAGACGGAAGTGCCGGCATTGTAATTATATGTACCCGGACGACCTAATTCGTAAGGCACGCAATAGCCTAACACCCCAAATTTGTCGCCCGCTGCCAGCGCATCCTGCGTATGGCTGCGAGTGGAGGTTTCCATGTCTAAAGTGGGAGCAGCAAAGCTGATATAGTTGTTTTCCGAGGCCGATACAGGCAGTTCGTCTTGCTGGCAGGCAATCGCCAGCAAGACAAAGGCCGATGAAAGCAGGCATAGTTTCTTCTTCATAATCCCTTAAATATTAAAATACCATCATCCATTAGTCCACAATAATAATACCTCCCGACGCTTCGCCCCATTCATTCACCACGGGTATACCGAAGGATATATAGTTGCTGCTCAACGTCAACGTATAAGTATATCTTTGCCCGGCCACCCATAGAGGCACCACATCGGCAGGAAGCGTAATTTCTTTGGTAGCAGCGGGAGTGCCTGCAAAACTATAAGTTACAGAAAGGGTGAATCCGCTGACCGGCTGAGGCGGCAGCAACAAGTCTCCCAACAAATCGGAAGGCACAGAGGTGGCCGTGTAGTTGCCATCAGAAGGGAGGTCGAAGGACGACGTTGTCCCGTCCAGCGTCCAAGGCGCGGACTGTTGGCCACTGTCATAATCTCCCTTCGTCTTAATGCCGCTCAAACGGGCTTGGCTGATTTGAGCATCACTGCCCTCGGCCTGTACCATAATATTGACCCGGCTCAACAGATGCCCGAACCTCAGCCCCACCGCCGACGGCGGATTGCTGCCGTCCACATCCTTAGCGCTCGCCGTCATCAGATCCACCGCATCCGCTCCCGTCTGCGAGGCATCGAAGTCGTCGACCTTTATCGTCCCGTCCGGAGCCACCGTGGCGTTCACAGTTGTCGGATACACCGCATAAAAGTCATACGTCTTCCCCGCAATCCAGTACTGCGTCCCGTCGTAGCTCCACGAGTTGTTGCCGCCGTTCGTCACCTCTTCA
>CASEKR010000099.1 GCA_949288585.1 uncultured Bacteroides sp.
CCATTAAAAGTTTAGTCACCTTTAATTTGCTAAATATCAATAATATGCACAACTTTTTATACATAAAACTTTTATCAATCTAATTCCGCCAACGGGTTTATATATATAAATGTATAAATGGAGGCGCAAAGATAACGACTTTCCATGTCAAAGACAAAAGCTATCCTAAGTAAAGGCTTGCTCCCTCTTCCATAGACAGGTAACCTTCCCTCCCAAACATGAAAACATAATTTAACTTGCAATAGAGACCTACCAATATAACCAATTCGCAATATTTTCGTACCTTTGGCATCGTTGAAACATCAATTCTGACGAATATGGGCAAAAGGACCTTTTTATATATTTTAGTATTTTTCTTTTCTGCCACCTCGACAGGAGTTTCCGCCCAAACTTTGAACGAAGCGCGCAAACTCTACGAACAAGGGAAATACGCACAGGCAAAACCCGTTTTCCAACGCTACGTCAAACAAGTGCCTGGCAACGGAAACTATAACCTGTGGTATGGTGTTTGTTGTTTCCAGACGGGCGATGCCCACACGGCCGTGCGCCATTTGGAGGTAGCAGTGCGCAAACGCATTCCCAGCGGGCAGCTTTGGTTAGGCCAAGCCTATGACCAAGTATATCGTTACGAAGATGCCATCAGCACTTTCGAAGATTACATTGGCGATTTGAAACGCCGACGCCGCCCCACGCAAGAAGCCGATTCACTGATGACCCTCTTCCGTACTCACCTGCGCATGCTGAAAGGTGTGGAGCGCGTATGCGTGATAGATAGTTTCGTGGTAGACAAGGATCGCTTCCTCGAATCCTACAAGCTCAGTCCCCAAGCCGGGCACTTATATCCATACGAAGAATATTTCCCGACTTCGGAAAGCACCGGGAGCACTGTTTACGAGAATGAGTTGGGAAACAAAATTTATTATGGGGAAACAACCCCCGAAGGTACCCAACACATCTTTTCCAGCACCAAGCTACTGGATGAATGGAGTCCCGGCGTGACCCTCGCAGGCGATTTCTCAGGCACGGCAAACATGGCCTACCCTTTCCTTATGTCAGATGGTGTAACCCTCTATTATGCCAGCGAAGGGAAAGAATCCATAGGCGGATATGACATATTCGTGACGCGCTACAACACAAACAACGACACCTTCCTGCGCCCCGAAAATGTAGGAATGCCGTTCAATTCGCCTTACAATGATTACATGTACGTCATCGACGAATACAACAATCTGGGGTGGTTCGCTTCCGACCGCTACCAGCCCGTCGGCCAGGTATGCATCTACGTGTTCATCCCTAATCCCACCAAACAAGTCTACAATTACGAACAGATGGACAAGGAAAAGCTACGTTCGCTGGCCTCGTTGCACGCTTTGCGCGAGACATGGGACGACACGGCCTTGGTAGACGAAGCCCGTGCCCGCCTGCAACAGATCGAACAAATGCCCGATTACGGACAGAAGCAATACTCGTTCTCTTTCGTAGTGAACGACCAACATACGTATCACGAAAAAGCCGATTTCCAATCTCCCCAAGCACTTGCCTTATTCAACCAATACAAAGAGGTGCAAAAGGCCTGTCAGCAACAACATCGCAAATTGAAAGAATTGCGCGCAGACTACCAGCAAGCTTCGCCTGAAGAACGGCTCCGCATGACATCGGCCATCTTAGACCTGGAAAAACGATTGGATCAATTGGAGAAAGACATCTGGGAATTGGCCAAACAAGTACGTAATGCAGAAGTAACCTCGATAACAACCAAATGATTATGGACATACTGATTATCTGCCTCCTTATCCTGGCCGCCGTAGTACTCTTCCTGATAGAGCTTTTTATAGTGCCAGGCATCAGCATTGCGGGTATCCTGGCTGGTGTATGTGCCGTGCTGGGCAATTATTACGCCTTCACCTATGTAGGTACCAATGCAGGCATCCTTACCCTTGTGGCCACTGCATTGGTCAGCATCGGGTCACTCGTGTGGTTCATGCGCTCAAAAACGCTGGACAAACTTTCGCTAAAAACTGACATTAACGGACAAGTAGACCGCTCAGCCGAGCAAAGCATCCATCCGGGCGACACGGGACGGACCACTACCCGCCTCGCCCTTATCGGATATGCCGACATCGAGGGGCGCATCGTCGAGGTGAAATCCACAGGCGAATATATGAGAGAAAACACACCTGTACGAGTGGTCCGCATCGTGGACGGAACGGTATTGGTAGAAAAAATGAAGGATGAAGAACCGTTTTTCGTGCAAGATGAAGAATTTGCGCAAAAAACAGCAGGTTCTTGATTCCTTATTTCAGATTCTTAATTCATCATTCTAAATTTAAATTATGGAACTCTACTTGATTATCTTTTTGGTGGTAGGCGGGCTCATATTCCTGACCCTCTTTTTCCACTACGTGCCCTTCTTCCTCTGGCTGTCGGCCAAGGTGTCGGGCGTCAACATCTCGCTGGTGCAGCTCTTCCTGATGCGCATCCGCAAAGTGCCCCCCTACGTCATCGTGCCGGGCCTGATAGAAGCCCACAAGGCAGGTTTGAGTAACATCACGCGCGACGGTCTCGAAGCCCACTACCTGGCGGGCGGACACGTGGAGAAGGTGGTACACGCCCTCGTGTCGGCCGCCAAAGCCAACATCGAACTGTCCTTCCAGATGGCCACCGCCATCGACCTGGCCGGGCGCGACGTGTTCGAGGCCGTGCAGATGTCCGTCAATCCCAAGGTGATCGACACCCCGCCCGTCACCGCCGTGGCCAAGGACGGCATCCAGTTGATAGCCAAAGCCCGCGTCACGGTGCGCGCCAACATCCGCCAGCTGGTGGGAGGCGCAGGCGAGGACACCGTCCTGGCGCGCGTGGGCGAAGGCATCGTGTCCAGCATCGGCTCGTCGGAGAGCCACAAACTGGTGCTGGAGACGCCCGAATCCATCTCCAAGCTCGTCCTCCGCAAAGGACTGGACGCTGGCACCGCCTTCGAAATCCTCTCCATCGACATCGCGGACATCGACATCGGCAAGAACATCGGCGCCGCCCTGCAGATGGATCAGGCCAATGCGGACAAGAACATCGCCCAAGCCAAGGCGGAAGAGCGCCGCGCCATGGCCGTGGCCACCGAGCAGGAAATGAAGGCCAAGGCGCAGGAAGCCCGCGCCAAGGTCATCGAGGCGGAAGCCGAAGTGCCCCTCGCCATGGCCGAAGCCTTCCGCAACGGCAACTTGGGCATCATGGATTACTACCGGATGAAGAACATCGAGGCGGACACGCAGATGCGCGAAACCATCGCACGGCCGACGTCGGCTGGTCCATCCGCCACAAGCAGCGGGAAATAGAACCAGTAAAATATGTAAACACAATAAAAGAGACCGGATTTGTTCCGGCATTAGACGCCGTTTAATGCCACATCAAACGGCGTCTGATCCTACATCAAACGGCGTTTGTTCCTACATCAGACGCCGTCTGATGTTCACCGCTCGCCCACCCCGCCCACAGATGCCCGTAGGGCACATCGCCAACGGATGGCAGTGCAGGAGGGCACAAACGACTAACAGTAATAAAACAATACAATTATGAAGCAATATTACGCTCCCTCCGAGCTTATTATCAACGAAGACGGCTCTGTCTTCCATCTCCACGTGCGTCCCGAATGGCTGGCCGACAAAGTTATCCTCGTGGGCGACCCCGGACGTGTGGACCTCGTGGCGCGCCACTTCACGGAGAAGGAATGCGACGTGCAGAGCCGTGAGTTTCATACTGTCACCGGCACCTACAAGGACAAACGCATTACTGTAGTCAGCACCGGCATCGGGTGCGACAACATCGACATCGTACTGAACGAGCTGGACGCCCTGGCCAACATCGACTTCCAAACGCGTCAGGAGCGCGACACCCTGCGCCGACTCCGGTTGGTGCGCATCGGCACCTGCGGAGGACTGCAACCGGACACGCCCGTGGGCACCTACGTCTGCTCGCAGGTATCCATCGGCTTCGACGGGCTGCTCAATTTCTACGCCGGGCGAAACGCCGTCTGCGACCTCCCCTTGGAGCGCGCCTTCCTCCAGCACATGGGGTGGACGGGCAACCTCTGCGCACCCGCCCCCTACGCCATCCACGCCGACGAGGAACTGGTGGAGCGCATCGCCCGCCAGGACATGGCGCGGGGCATCACCATCGCCGCCAACGGCTTCTTCGGCCCCCAAGGACGCGAACTGCGCCTCCCCCTGGCCGACCCCAACCAAAACGCCAAGGTGGAGACCTTCCAATGGCAGGGACTGCGCGTCACCAACTTCGAGATGGAAAGCTCCGCCTTGGCCGGTCTCTCCCGACTGATGGGTCACCAGGCCACCACCGTGTGCATGGTCATCGCCAACCGCCGCTCGCACGAAGCGAACACCGGCTACAAAGCCACCATCGACCACCTGATAGAGACGGTGCTAGAGAGAATCTAAGCGTTACGTTACAGTTGTTACAGTTATCAAAACAGAAACGATGAACGAAGACACCATCTGCGCCATAGCCACCGCCCAGGGGGGAGCCTTGGGCATCATCCGCGTGTCAGGGCCGCAAGCCATACCCCTCACCTCCTCCATCTTCCGCCCCGCACAGGCAGGCAAACGGCTGGAGGAGGCACGTCCCCGGACGCTCACCTTCGGGCACATCGTGGAGAGCGAGGACGTGGTGGACGAAGTGCTGGTATCCGTCTTCCGCGCCCCACATTCGTACACGGGCGAGGACGCCACGGAAATCACCTGCCACGGCTCGCCCTACATCCTGCAGCGCACCCTCCAGCTACTCATCGGCCACGGCGCGCGCCTGGCCCAACCCGGCGAATACACCCGCCGCGCCTTCCTCCACGGCAAGATGGACCTGAGCCAGGCCGAAGCCGTAGCAGACCTCATCGCTTCCACCTCTGCCGCCCAACACCGCCTGGCCATGAACCAGATGCGGGGCGGGTTCAGCAAAGAATTGGGAAAACTGCGCGACCAACTCCTCCACCTCACCTCGCTCATGGAGCTTGAACTCGACTTCTCCGACCACGAAGAGCTGGAGTTTGCCGACCGCAGCGAACTGCAAGCCCTCGCCTCGCAAATCGAGCAGCTGATAAGCCGCCTCACCGACTCCTTCGCCACGGGCAACGCCTTGAAAAACGGCATCCCCGTGGCCATCATCGGCGAGACCAATGCAGGCAAGTCTACCCTGCTCAATGCTTTAGTGGGTGAAGAGCGTGCCATCGTGAGCGACATCCACGGCACCACGCGCGACGTGATAGAAGACACCGTGAACCTGGGCGGCGCCACCTTCCGCTTCATCGACACCGCCGGCATCCGCCAGACGCACGACACCATCGAGGCACTGGGCATCGAACGCAGCTTCCGCGCCATGAGCCAGGCGCAAATCGTCATCCTGGTGTGCGACATCACCGAGGACGAAAGCCGCTTCCAAGCCTTCTACAACCAGGTCCTCCCCCACCTCGCGGACAAGCAAGTCATCCTCGTCCTCAACAAGTGCGACCTGTCCGCCACTCCCCGCTTCGTTCCTCCCGCCGACGTCCAGGTCCTCCCCCTCTCCGCCAGGCAAGGCACCCACATCGACCGCCTCCGCTCCCTGCTGGCAGCCTCCGCCCGCCTGCCTCGCCTCAGCCAGACGGACGTCATCGTCACCAACGTGCGCCACTACGAAGCCCTCAGCCGTGCTCTCGGCTCCATCCGCCGCGTACAAGAAAGCTTCTCCACAGGTTTATCCGGAGACCTTATCTCCCAAGACTTGCGTGAATGTATCTTCCACTTGAGCGATATAGTGGGGGAAGTTACGACGGATGAGGTGCTGGGGAATATCTTTAAGCATTTCTGCGTCGGGAAATGAAAGAATGCAACTGACTGCAACGAATTAGAACCAACCATAACGAACCCGCTGATTTATAGCGGCTTTTTTATTTGTCCAAAATCCGGCTGATAGCAGTCGGATATAGTTGTCCACCCTATTTTTCTACCGTATTTCTACCACGGAACATTTTCGGGATTTGCCCCGATGTCACGATGACGCAGTAGTTGACGTGTGTTGACAATGGTTTACGTGTA
>CASEKR010000100.1 GCA_949288585.1 uncultured Bacteroides sp.
CGTGCCCAACAGCAACATGAGCCGCGACATCTTCAACCTGCGCGTCAACAGTTCGCTGGGCAAGGTAGACGTCGACATGAGCGCCAACTACACCCGCGAACACGTGAAGAACCGTCCCGCCCTGGGCGACGACAAGGCCAACATCGGTAAGAACCTCATGACCCTGGCCACCACCTACGACCAGGCATGGCTGGCCACCTACCAGGACGAAAACGGCGAATATTCCAACTGGAACGGCATGGACCCCTACAACACCAACCCCTACTGGGACATCTACAAGAACAACAACAACTCGGACAAAGACTCCTTCCGCTTCAACGGAAAGGCCGTCTGGAACATCACCCCAAAGTTGAAGTTGCAGGGCACCGTGGGCGCCGAACTGAACTACTTCACCTTTAACGACTTCCGCGCCCCCACCACTCCGGGTTACGAAGCCGGCCGCCTGCAGATGAGCAACTTCCGCAACCGCACGTACAGCTTCGAAATGATGGCCCTGTACAGCGACACGTGGGGAGACTTCGACTTCAACGGCACGCTGGGCGCCAACCTCTACAAGGTGAACAACTCGACCACCGTCACCACCGCCCAGGACATGCAGATACGCGACGTCGTAGCCATCATGAGCTTCAACGAAGTGAGCGTGGAACAAAGCAGCTACCGCAAGCAAATCAACTCCCTCTACGGAGCCATCAACTTGGGCTGGAAACACCTGGTTTACTTGGATGCCACCCTGCGCGGCGACAAATCGTCCACGTTGCCCCTCAACAACAACACCTACATCTATCCCTCGTTCTCGGGCAGCTTCGTGTTCTCCGAACTCATCAAGAAGCCTGACCTCATGCCCTACGGCAAGTTCCGCCTGTCGTGGGCACAGGTAGGTAGCGACACGAATCCCTACCAGTTGGGCCTGACCTATACGAAGTCGAAGTACACCTATCCCGGCTACACCATCGGCTACATCAACAACGGCAACATCCCCAACAAGGATTTGAAACCGACGAAGACCAACTCCTTCGAAATGGGTCTGGAACTGAAGTTCCTCAACAACCGCCTGGGCTTCGACTTCACTTACTACACGCAGAACAGTAAGAACCAGATTCTGAACATGGCCAATTCCTGGACGACGGGCTACAACTACCGCCTGATTAACGCCGGCGAGATTGAGAACAAAGGTGTGGAAATCTCACTGAACACGCGCCCCATCGAAACGAAAGACTTCTCTTGGGACTTGAACTTCAACTTCTCGAAGAACAACAACAAGGTGAAGAAACTGGTAGACGGCATGGACATGTTCGAACTGGAGAAAGCCACTTGGCTGAACGTATCCGTAGTAGCCATGGAAGGCCAGGACTATGGCGCCATCGTAGGCCCGGACTTCGTGCGCAACGAGAACGGCGACATCCTCATCGACCCGAACACCGGCCTGCCCCAGTATGACATGTCCAACCACGTGCTGGGCAATGCCTCTTGGGACTGGACGGGCGGTGTCTACACCAACTTCCGCTGGAAAGACCTCTCGCTGTCCGCCGTATTCGACGTGAAAGTCGGCGCCGACCTCTATTCGCAGACCGCACGCGCCCTCCACGAGACTGGTAAAGCCACTGCCACCCTGGCCGGACGCGACGCCTGGTACAAATCTGAAGAAGCCCGCAAGCAAGCCGGCATCGCGCAAGGTAGCGCCGACTGGACTCCGACGGGCGGCTTCATCGCCCCGGGCGTCATCGACAACGGCGACGGTACCTATCGTCCCAACGACATCATCATCAATCCGGAAGACTACTGGATGAGCGTCTGCCGCAACGCCCCCTCGATGTTCATCTACGACAACTCCTACGTGAAGTGCCGTGAAATCACGTTGAGCTACACCGTTCCGCAGGCATGGTTGCAGAAAGCGCTGAAGAACGTCGTGAAGGGTTGCACCCTGTCGTTCGTGGCACGTAACCCGTTCATCGTATGGAAGAACATCAAGAACATTGACCCGGACTCCAACTACAACAACTCGTCTGGCATGGGCTTGGAATACGGTTCGCTGCCTTCGCGCAAGAGCTACGGTTTCAACGTCAACCTGAAATTCTAAGAACTCAATTCTTACATATATTATATTAAGGAATAAACAATGAAACACTATCAAACTTATATAGCAGCACTATTGACGGCCTGCACGCTGGGATTCACTTCGTGCAGCGACGAGCTCATGGAAAACATGAACACCGACCCGTCAAAAGTCACCACCATCGACCCGAATGCACAGCTCACCATGGCTCAGTTGCAAACTTACGGTGACTTGGATATGGTGAACCAATACCGTAACTACATTTACGGCTTCAGCCAACACCTGATGGGGTGCTGGAACACTTCGAACTATGCCGGACGCCACACGTTAGATAATAGCCAAATGATGCTGATTTGGGTAGACATCTACACCAAGAGCCTCAAGAACGTGGTCGACGCCATCTACCGCACCAACGACGACCCGACGCAGGTCAATATCAACTCCGTCCTGCGCATCTACCGCGTGTACCTCTCTTCCATCCTGACGGACATTTACGGAGACGTGCCCTACAAAGAAGCCTGCTTGGGCTATCTGGAAGGCATACAGACTCCGAAGTTCGACATGCAAGAAGAGATTTACAACGACTTCTTCATTGAACTGGCCGACGCAGGCAGCAAGCTGAGCGTCACGGGAGACGATGTCACGGGCGACGTAATCTACAACGGCGACGTGGCCAAATGGAAGAAGCTGGCCAACTCCCTGCGTATGCGTTTCGCCATGCGTATCTCGAAGATTAACCCGACGAAAGCACAGCAGGAGTTTGAAAGCGCCTTGCAGGACAACGGCGGCATCTTTGAGAGCGCCGACGACGATGCCCTCGTACAGCACATGGATATTGCCTTCAGCTTCGCCGGCGACGCTTACCAGGATTACCGTGGCAACGCGCTGATGATCCTGTTCTACGGCAATGACCCGAAGAACAACCAGACCTACATCTGCTCCACGTTCTACAACCAGATGGCCAACACGAACGACCCCCGCACATACCGCATCGCCCGCTTCTACTTCGACGACCTGATGAGCACCACCGACCCCAGCGGCCGTGTGGACATCACCGACGAGATACTGGCAGAACATCCGGAACTGGTACAGCCCTGTGAACCGGGAGCTTTCTGGTACGACCCGTGGCCCCAAGGTTATCAAAGCCCGATGATTGAGGAAATGGCCAAAACCAATCCCGAAATCACTTCTGCATTCCTTGACACGGAATGCTTGCCCAAACTGGCTACCAACTTCCTGGAGTCGAGCCACCCGGGCATGATAATCACCTACGCCGAAACCCGCTTCTTGCTGGCAGAAGCCAAACAGAACGGCTGGAACGTCAGCGGAACCGTGGAAGAGTATTACAACGAAGGCGTGCGTGCCTCGATGAATATCCTGTCAGACCATTACGGATGCGACCCCATCACTGACGATGAGTTCAACACCTTCATCCAAAACAACGGAGTGGGACAAACCAACGACGACATCAGGAAAAACATCAATACGCAGGCTTGGCTTCTGCACTTCCTCAACCCCAACGAGGCTTGGGCCAACCAACGCCGTTCGGGCTACCCGGAACTGAAGTCTCCGGCAGAATACGGTTTCAGTTCGTTCCTGACCGGCGGACAGGAAATCCCCGTCCGTCTGTGCTACCCCACGCAGGAATCTTCATACAACAGCGTGCACTACAAGGAAGCTTTGGAACGCATGGGCGGCAGCGACAGTTGGTACAACCACGTATGGTGGGACGTAGATTAATATTGAGTAATAACCCCAAAACAGAACGTCAATATGAAAAAGATATATTACTTACTGCTCGCGCTGCTGGTTACGGGCTTCACGTTCACAGCTTGCAGCGACGAAGATCCGTTTGAAACTGTGTCGGAAAGCGACTTTCCGATGATTCTCGACCCGGTGTTCCCGGACAGGGGAAGCGATGGTTCGCTGCCGATAGTGGCTACCTTGAACCGTGACCAGACTTATGAACTGACAGCCCGCGTGACGCCGAGCGAATATACCACGGTAACCTGGTATGTGGACGGCGTGGAGGTACTGACTGGCCTGGAGTTTTCCGCCTTATTCAAAGCCGGCACCTACAACCTGAAAGTCGTGGCCACATCGACCAACGGATTGTCCAGCTACCGCGAAGGCACCCTGCAAGTAGACCCTCTGGATACTGACCCATCGACGACGACCGGGGGCATCGAACGCATCGTGGCAGCCGGCGGGACGGCCCGCCTCAACGGCACTAACCTCAACTTGGTGCAATATGTCGTGGTGGACGGCCAGATATGCCCGGCAACTTACAACGAAGACGGTTCCATCACATACACCGTGCCCGAAGGGCTGGCTGACGGCGAATACCGCATCCTCCTGGGCGACTACAACGGCGTGGAATATGGCGGCAACACGATTACTGTCAGCTCGGGCACGCTTGTCACGGGCGGAGTCTCCAGCGTTGTTTTAGGTGAAGAATGGGTCATCACGGGTACCAACCTCGACCAAGTCACCTCGCTGACCGTTGGCGACGTGGAAATCGGTAGCGCCGACTTCCTGAGCCAGACGAAATCGGAAATCGTCCTGGAGTGCCCGGAACTGGAAGCCGGAAGCTACACGCTGAAAGGCCAGACAACAAGCGGCGCCTTGCAATTCTACACCACCAGCGGCAACGTGACGGAAACGACAGTCATCATTTCCGCAGCCCAACCGGGCGAAACCATCCTGTGGACAGGCAACCTGGAAATCTCTTGGAATTTCCCGGAAGGTGCAGAAGGCCAGAAGTTCGTTATCATTCCTGACTACATTACGGCAGACGAAATCAAGGCTGGAAGCAAAATAAGGATAGAATATGCCAATAACACCAGCGACTCTGACTACCATCAGATGCAACTGACATATATGGACTGGGATCCTCGCTTAGTCACGGTGGAAATCACAAGCGATGGTGTCTATGAGTTCACGCTCACGCAAAATATTCTGGATACAGCAAAGAGCAAAGGCGGCTTCATCATTGTAGGACACGGATTCTACCTGAAGAAGGTTTCAATCATAGAAACGCAAGAAGGAGCAAGCGGCCTGCCTTGGACGGGACACCTGAGCATATCGTGGTCAAGCCCCGAGAGCGACCCTGGACATTTTTTCAATGTAGTACCTAATCTCCTTCCCTTAGAGGAACTGAAGGTTGGTAATGTATTTAAAATCAAATACTCCATAGTAAATGATGCAGAATATCATGAGTTAGCGATTTCAAACATCAATTGGGATGAGCCTTATTTCGTTAGAACCAATGTTTCCGAAGCTGGCGAACTAGAATTTGAAATCACCCAAGAAATCTATGACAACATTCAAAGCACAGGCGGCTTCATTATCATAGGCCACGGCTATTATCTAGACATGGTAAGCGTCCAATAA
>CASEKR010000101.1 GCA_949288585.1 uncultured Bacteroides sp.
TGCCCTGAACCACGCCCAGGTGGGCCTTTCCATGGGTACAGGTACCTCCGTGGCCAAGGAAGCCAGTGACATTACCCTGCTCGATGACTCGTTCAACAGCATCGGCACCGCCGTCATGTGGGGACGTTCGCTCTACAAGAACATCCAGCGCTTCATCGTCTTCCAGCTCACCATCAACTTCGTAGCCTTGTTCATCGTGCTGCTGGGTTCGCTAGTAGGTACCGACCTGCCGCTCACCGTGACGCAGATGCTGTGGGTAAACCTCATCATGGATACCTTTGCCGCCCTGGCGCTGGCTTCCATCCCGCCCAGCGAGAGCGTGATGAAGGAGAAACCTCGCAAGCGCACTGACTTTATCATCACCAAGGCGATGCGCGAGATGATATTCGGCGTAGGCCTTGTTTTCTCGTCTCGATTGTCCTGTTGGGCTTGCTCTTCTATTTCGAGCAGGATGCGTTGAGCGTGCGCGAGCTGACCATCTTCTTCACCTTCTTCGTGATGCTGCAATTCTGGAACTTGTTCAATGCCCGCGTGTTCGGCACGACGGATTCGGCCTTCAAAGGCATCTCCAAGTCCTACGGCATGGAGTTCATCGTGCTGGCCATCCTGATAGGGCAGTTCCTCATCGTGCAGTTCGGCGGCGCCGTATTCCGCACCGAGCCGCTTGACGGATGGACGTGGTTGCAGATTATCGCTTCTTCCTCGCTGGTGTTGTGGGCGGGAGAGCTTGTGCGTTGGATACAGCGTATGCGTCAGAAGTAAGCTATGGACCTGAAAGGAATAAAGACACTTGTCATCGACTTCGGCGGGGTGCTGATTGACCTCGACCGTCCGCGTTGTGTGGATGCTTTTGCCGGGCTTGGGCTTCCGGATGTGGAGTCCATGCTCGACGTATGCCATCAGCACGGCTTCTTCCGGCTGCATGAGCAGGGCCTGCTGACGGATGAGGAATTTCGTGCGGAGATACACCGGCGTATTCCCCGTCCTGTGACCGACGAACAGATAGACGCCGCCTGGAACAGCTTCCTGGTGGGTATTCCCGCGTATAAGCTTGATTTCCTGCTGGAGTTGCGCCGCCGCTATACGGTGTACCTCCTGAGCAACACCAACGGCATCCACTGGCAATGGGCGCTCGAACACGCCTTCAATTACCGGGGCCATCGGGTGGAAGACTTCTTTGACCGCATCTTCCTGTCCTACGAGATGAAGCTGGTCAAGCCCGATGCGGAAATCTTCCGCCGGGTGATTGCCGAGACTGGGCTGACGCCTGCCGAGACTCTCTTCATAGACGACGCGGAGAGCAATTGCCTCACTGCCCAATCCTTGGGCATCCATACGTATACGCCCCGACCCCATGAGGACTGGCGCCCTATTTTTAACCGGGAGGAAGCGTGAAGTTGGTGCGTGACATAGCGGAAGAGAGAGAGTTGTCTCCGACGGTGGCCACCATCGGATTTTTCGACGGCGTGCACTGCGGCCACCGTTTCCTGATAGAGCAGGTGCGGGAGGCGGCTGCTTCGCGTGGACTGGCCTCGGCGGTGATTACGTTTCCCGAGCATCCGCGTGCCGTGATGCACCCCGATTTCCATCCCGAACTGCTGACCACTTGCGGGGAGAAGCAGGAGCTTCTGGCGCAGACGGGCATCGACCGTTGCCTCCTGATGGACTTCACGCCGGAACTGGCTGCCCTGTCCGCCCGCCGGTTTATGGAGATGTTGTACGGGCAATATGCCATCCGTGTATTGGTTATCGGTTACGACCATCGTTTCGGCCGCGGGCGGAGCGAGGGCTTCGAGGACTATGTGCGCCACGGGCGGGAGTTGGGCATGGAGGTATTGCCTGCGGAAGCTTACCGTTTGTCGGCATCGGATTGCCCGTTGCCGGTCTGTTCGTCCAGCATCCGCCGCCTGTTGCACGAGGGGGATGTGGCTTCGGCCGCCCGTTACCTGGGTTATCCGTATTTCCTGAATGGCACGGTGGTGAGCGGTTTCCGCGTGGGGCACCGCATCGGCTATCCCACGGCCAATCTCCAAGTGAACGATCCGCGCAAGATTATCCCCGCCCGTGGCGTCTACGCCGTCCGCGTGGAGGTAAACGGCCGCACGTATGGCGGCATGCTCAACATCGGCTGCCGGCCCACGCTGGCCAACGGCGACAATACGACCATCGAGGTACATATCTTCGACTTCCACACAGACATCTACCAACAGCCCCTACGCCTTTCCTTTGTGCAGCGCATCCGTGAAGAGCGGAAGTTCGCTTCCGTGGAGGAGCTGGCGGGGCAGCTCCGTCGGGATGCCGGGGCGGCGCGCGGGATGCTGTAACCCCGCTTTTATCCTCTTGTTTCCCCTCTTTTATCGTAAATCGCACTTTTTTTATCGTTTTTCGATAAATATTTCTCGTTTTATTTGGTCAGTTCAAAAATAAGTGTTTCCTTTGCATATCGAAAAACGATAAATGATTATCGAATAACAAAAGAAAGTATAACCATTAAATGTATAAGAGTCATGGAAACAACAAAGAAATCGGAAAAGAAAGAAGTGCTGGTAAAGGTAGGCAAAGGCGTATTCTACTTCCTGCTGGGCCTGTTTACGTACTATGTGATAGACAGCGTGTGGGTGGACGTGAAGCATGCCATCGCCGACGCCATAGAAGAAACCCGATAAGAACCCTAAAACAACCCTCCAATTAATAATAAGTATAATCCTTAAAACATTGAATGATATGAAAGCTTTAGTAATGACAATGATTTTCGCAGCAACGAGTATGGTAAACGCAGTGGCAGGCAATCCGGAGAGCAAGTACGCCTACAACCACGTGACGGGCGAGGACGGCCGGGTGAAGTCGGAGATGGTGTACAAGGCCGACGGCAAATACCTGGAACATCACCTGAAGTATGACTACGCTTACGACGAAGCGGGGCGCCTCGTGAAGAAGGAAGCCTTCAAATGGAACGAGATTGACGGAGCTTACGAGCGCTACTACTGCCTGACGTATGGCTACGATGCCGAAGGCGTCGCGCTGGAGTATGCTCTGTGGAACGAGAAAGAGGGCGGCTACACGGACGGCAAGCAGCGCACGGTGTACAGCCTGACCTTCGACGGCGTGAACTACCAGGCCTACGAGTGGGACGGCCGGCAGAACGGCTGGCAGCTTCAGGCCGAACATGATGTGACCAGTGAAGCCAACTTGTTTGCCGTGCGTTGACCGCCTTATTAAATGTATAGAGATATGGAAACAGTCAGCTTGTTCATCGGCGTATTGGCCATGATGGTAATGGCGCTTGTGGCATTTGTCATTTCCCTGTTTGTCTGACCCCCTAAAGAATGTGTGTGATGAAGACCGTACTGAAACTTATCCTGCTTTACATTGCTTTCCAATACTTGGGAATGCTGGCGGCACTGCCCTTCGTGATGGGCATGCAGTTTGCCGCGACGGGTACGCTGGACCCGGACCTCGTGAACCAGCAAGCCATTGCGCCGGGGCTCGCCCTGACCCTGCTGTTCACCGTGTGGTACCTGTGGAAGGCAGGCTACCTCACGGGCGACAGCCGCCTCTACTCCCCCGTCTCAGCCAGATGCCTGGGCTTGACGGTGCTCTTGGCCGCGGGAGCCATCCTGCTGCTGGACGGGCTGGCCTCGGTGTTCAGCTTCCTGCCTAACTGGCTGGAGGATACCTTCAACATCATGCAATCCTCGTGGGCAGGCATCCTGCTCATGGCCATTGCGGCTCCCGTGGTGGAGGAGCTCTTTTTCCGGGGTGCCATTGAGCGGGCGCTGCTTCGGCGCTACAAGCCTTGGGTGGCCATCGTGGCCTCGGGGCTGATTTTCGGCGTCATCCATGTAAATCCGGTGCAGGTGGTCTATGCCAGTCTGGCGGGTATCTTGTTGGGATGGCTCTACTGGCGCACACGCAGCCTCGTGCCCTGCATGGTGGTGCATGTGCTGAACAACTGCTTCTCGGTGTGCCTCACCCGCAGTTTCCCCGAGGCGGAGAGTCTGCGCGAGGTAGTGGGCGGACAGGTCTACCCGGCCCTCCTCATTGGGGCGGTGGTGGCGTTTGTAGTGTCCCTCTGGGCGTTGAACCGATGGTTGTCTGCCGGAGTATCCATGGAGCGGAAGGCGGAGTCTGAGGCATGAGCAAGGTCCCAAAGTCCGGATACATGGGTTCCAAGCTTTGGAACCATCGGTTCCACCCGCTGGATACGTCGGTTCCTCCAAATGGATACGATGGTTCCACCGTACGGAACCGTCGGTTCCAGGCTTTGGAAAATTGTGGAACCTTTATAGATCTGATTATTAATAAGATATAGAATAATGATTATGAACGGTATTTTACGTACAAAGAACAAATGGGTAGCCGGGACGTGCTTCATCGTCGGCCTGATGTTGGTGCTGATGCTCTCCACGGCAGTGTTCTTCTTCGTGACCCTCGGTCTGCTGGACTTGCGGGGGCCGGAGTGGAAGTGGGTGCGCCTCTATGGCGCGATGGTGTGGCTTTACGCTTGGCAATACATGGCTTACCGTTGGATGAAACGCCACACGACGTGGTGGACGGAGCTGACCGAGGAAGATAAGCAAGGCGAAAAGGAGGGACAGGCATGAACACGATGAAGAATTGGAAGCAACGTTACCGGGACATGGGTACCCTGTTCTGGGTCGTGGTGGTCATACTTCTGCTTGGGGTAACTACGGAGGCTTATTACGTGGCGGACATCTTCCGCCAGGTAGAGCCGGACAAGGCGTTGGCGGGGATATATGGGGTGAACATCGTGTGCCTGACGTTTATCTGCGTGCAGGTGCTCCGGCTGGACTGCCGCAACCTGCTGACGCGGCGGACAGTGCGTATCTTTATGAGTAGTGGTTTTGCCGTATTGCTGTATATGATTGCGCGCGGTCATTTGGACGATTACGTTACGACACTCGATGCGGTCGACTCCCTGCACGACAGTACGCTGATTTATCTGCTGGGCTTCCTGCTGGTGTTTGTGGGCGAGGTTGTCCGCCGGGCGGTACGGATTAAGGAAGAACAGGATTTAACGATATAATAATATGTAGGAGGAGTGTATTATGTTAGAAAAGAATAAGATAGCGCAGAAGAGAGAAAGGCGTTTGATAGAAGTATTGTCCATATTCTGCGTCTTTGTGTTTATGAGCAGCCTTTTCCACAACATTACGTTATGTTATGATTTAGGGAAAGACGATACGGAAACCTTTATTTGGCTGATGATTCCGGAGAGCGTGGCCATGTTGCTCATGGTATTCTGTTCAGCCTTAATTTTCAAAATACTTTTTAATCTGAAGCATAAGCGTGTCTTTATCCGTGAGAATGCCCGTTTGGTACAATTTATAGGATTGGCGGTGATGGCGTATGGTACTTTCCTGGGACTTTGGAAGTTCGTTTCTCCGGTGGAAACCTTTGTTTTAATTGGGAGCGTGTTTAAGGCAGGTATCCGTATAAAGGAGGAACAGGATTTAACGATATAATAGGAGGAACGGATTATGAAACTGAAACGATTGATTGAACCGATGACAGAGAAAAACGAGAAGCAAGAACGCGAGTTTGTCATGATGTGCCTGGCCGTGACCTGCGGTGCCGGCACGCTGGCTGAAGCCCTGCGTCTGCTCTTGGCGGTGATGGACTGGCACGAGGGCACGCTGACGGACGGTTGGGTGCTGACGATGCGGAGTATCAACTTGGCGGTGTGCGCCATATGCTCGTGGCTGACCTTCCTCATCATACGCGAGGTGAAACGGCGCCGTGTGTTCACCCGGCTGAACGCGCAGTATATCACCCTCATCGGTTGTGCGGCCACCTTTGGCGGCATTGCGCAGAACGTGGTGGTCAACTTGGTGTATGAGGACACGGCCAACCATTCGGGCGACATGACTTACCTCGTCCTGGGACTGTTGCTGTTGTTCATCGCCAGTCTGTTCAACATCGGCATCCGCATGAAGGAAGAACAAGAACTTACAATCTGATAAAAACAAGTATGCGTTATGAAGAAGATTAAGATATTGGCACTGCTGGTCATCGTGGCTTTCGTGGTGCAGGATTTGATGGACGGTTTCCGCGGCTTCACAGACGGTTATCGGGAAGCGGGAGACAGCACGGAATACAATGCGCACTTCAACATTGCGGTGCGCCCTACTGATACGTTTGTGCCCGACACCTTGCGGAGTATAACTACCGGTGCGGAGACTCCCTACTGGGCTACACGCATCGAGGGATACGGCTCTGTGGAGCAATCCGGGATAGAGACAGTATTTCTTATCGTTTCTATTCCCTTGGGGTTGTTTGCGCTTTATGCCCTCTATTGCTTCATCCGCTTGGTGGTATCCGTGCTGCGAGGCAGCGTATTCACCCGAAAGAACGTGTGGCGGATGCGTATCTTTGCTTACAGCACCTTGTTGTATGCGCTGTTTTTCGAACTGATGAGTTACGCCTCTTATCTCAGCGTGGCAACTTGTGTGGACATCCCTGGTTACGAGGTGGTGTACGGTGGTCTGAAAAATGAATGGATGACCTACTTCCTGCTGGCCCTCTTCACCGAGATATTCGCCATCGGCGTCAAGCTGAAGGAAGAACAGGATTTAACCATTTAACCGGGAGGAGAGCCTATGCCAATCATCGTGAATTTGGATATTATGATGGCCCGCCGCAAGATATCGCTGGGCGAGCTGGCGGAGAAGATAGACCTCACCCCCGCCAACCTCTCCATCCTGAAGACGGGGAAAGCCAAGGCCGTGCGCTTCTCATCTGCAAGGTGCTCGACTGCCAGCCGGGGGATTTGTTGGAGTATAGGGAGGAGGAATAGAGGATGAGAACAGCTGTTTCAGATAAAGCCCTTTATTTTCATTATTGTTCGGAAACGGATAGGGAAGGATTGTTGTCCGATAAAATATGGAACGACTTGAATGGAGAGGCTCTTTTCGCTCGTGTGGACCGGACTGCTTCAGCTATCGGCAGACAATTTCTTTATAAATTGCTGCATTATGACCGGTTGTCTGGTGTAGAATGCCTTGAAAAGGTGATAGAAGAGTTTTCCGGGGACAAAGCGATGCGGAAAGAGGTCCAACAGACTTTGCAAAAACTGGATACACCGGATGCTTATCGTATCATTTCATTGATAACAGAGGCACATGTGCTTCCTGTCAGTTGGCCGATAGGGTGGCTCTATATCCTGCAACTGCTTCCTTTTTTATTTTTAGGATTACTTTACGTCACTTCTTCCGTGTGGTTTGTTCCTCTGTTGGTGCTTTCTGTTGTAGGGAATTTGTGGTTGCACTATCGCAATAAGTCGTGGATGCAGACATATTCCTTTTCCATTCCATGCTTATGGCGGCTGTTGAAGTTGAGCGGACGATTGCTGCGATATCCGTTCGCACAAACAGTTGATGGAAACATTGCTGATACCTTGAAGACACTGAGGCCATTACAGAAAAAGTTGGCAGTTTTCCGTTTCAGCGTGAGATTGGAAAGTGATATGGCTATATTGGCCTGGTTTGTTATCGAAATCTTGAATATCCTATTGTTGCGGGAGGTTATTTCGGTCGCAAAAGCCTTTCGGCTGTTGAGGGGCAAACGTCAGGAACTGCATACCGTATTTTGTTTCTGGGGAATGGTTGATATTCTTTGTTCGGTAGCAAAGTTGCGTGAAGAGCTTCCTTACCATACCCGGCCTACTGATTGCAGGGAAGGAGAAAGTTTTCATGTCGGACGATTGTATCATCCGCTGGTGGAAGACTGCGTACCTAACAGTCTGACCTTGTGCGGGCAGTCGGTACTGATTACAGGGTCGAACATGTCAGGGAAGACTACCTTTATCCGTTCGGTGGGCGTCAGTGTATTGTGTGGTAAAGTGTTGAATACTTGCTTTGCCGAAACTTTCCGTTTGTTGCGCGGTACGACATTCTCTTCTGCCATCCACGTGGAGGATGACTTGCTGGAAGGGCGCAGCTTGTTTCTACAGGAGGTACAGGTCATGAAAAATATGCTGGAGAAAGGAGAAGCGGGTCATCGACTGTTCTTGCTCGATGAACTTTTTAAAGGTACCAATACCATCGAGCGGATTGCCATAGCCAAAGCTGTGCTTTCTGCTTTAGCCAGGCACGGGAATATCGTCTTTGCATCTACGCACGACATCGAATTGGCATCTTTACTGGCCGACCAATACAGCCTGTATCATTTCTGTGAAAATGTCTCCGATAACAAACTACAGTTTGACTATTTGTTGAAACCTGGCCCTGTAACAGAACGCAATGCAATCCGCATTATTGAACTATATGGTTATCCATCAGAAGTTATAGAAGAAGCACATCACTATGCAGATTCACATTATCATCCTCTAAAGTAGGTGTTTACGCAGCTAAAGTGGATGTTTATGAAGCGAAAGTAGATGTTTACGGAGCGAAAGTAGATGATTGTGAAACGAAGCGAAACATTGCTTCATACACAGTGAAAGGTTGCGCTACTCCTTTGAAGATTTCTTTCCGACAG
>CASEKR010000102.1 GCA_949288585.1 uncultured Bacteroides sp.
CGTTCGACGATGCTACCTCTTCGTGGACTGTTTCCGAGGGCGAATACCGGTTCCTGGTGGGTGCCTCCTCGCGCGACATCAGGGCCACGCTGACGGCCCCGGTGCCCGCCTCCGCCTGGCGGGTGGGCAATATCCTGAAGCCGCAGGTGGAACTGAGGCTGTTGAGGCGATAAGGCCGGGCAGCACACAGGTGAGGTTTTGTTTCATTTGTGTGCTGCTTTTGTCTGTTTGTGTACGGAGACAGTGACAAGTTTGCAGGAAAAGCGGTATATTTGCCCTCGTGAAAACAACCCAATGTTATATTACCTAAGTAATCATTCCTATTTAGTTTATACTATCGACGTATCTGTCATTCTGAGCGAAGCCCGTAGGGCGTAGTCGAAGAATCTCACTACATGCACTGCCCACTGCCCAAGGAAATCGTGTTTTTCGGGAGATGTTTCGACTTCGCTCCGCTCCGCTCAACATGACAGGCACACATCATATAAATTAATTTTCAACATCTACTTATACTTATCTCTAAAAAATATATGAAACATCGACTTTTAATCATCCCTGTCGTGCTGTTGCTGTGTAGCTGGTGCGGCAGTGCTGTTGCCCAGTCTATGAGCGACCGGCAGGTGCTGGAGTACGTGCAGGAAAGCGTCAAGCAGGGCAAGGAACAGAAACAGATAGCGGCCGAGCTGGCCCGAGAAACAGATAGCGGCCGAGCTGGCCCGTCGTGGTGTGACGAAGGAACAGGCTCTCCGCGTGAAAGAATTGTATGAACGCCAAAGCGGGACTGCTGCCTCCACGATGGGTGGGACGGACCAGAACGAGGCTGTTTTGCGTGAAGAAACGCAGGATGAGACTTCGTCCATGCTGGACGAGCAGCCGACGGCTGAGGAACTGGCCCGGGAGGAGCAGGTGTTTGGTCGCAATATCTTCAACACGCGCAACCTGACCTTCGAGCCTAACAACAACCTGCCCACTCCTCCCAACTACCGCCTTGGCCCCGGTGACGAGGTGGTGATAGACATCTGGGGGGCTAGCCAGAACACCATCCGGCAGGCCATTTCGCCGGAAGGTACCATCAACTTGCAGGAACTCGGGCCTGCCTACCTGAGCGGCATGACGGTGGAAGAGGCAGGGCGTTTCCTGAAAGCGGAATTAGGAAAAATTTATAGCAATGAGAATAACCAGATCCGCGTGACGCTGGGGAACACGCGCACCATCCAAATCAATATCATGGGCGAGGTCGTACAGCCGGGCACGTATGCGTTGTCTGCGTTTTCCACGGTCTTCCATGCGCTGTACCGGGCCGGCGGCGTGAACCGCATCGGCAGTTTGCGCGATGTGCAGCTGGTGCGGGACGGCAAGAAGATTGCCACGGTGGATGTCTACGAATTTATCATGCAGGGACGGGTGAAAGACGACATCAGCTTGCAGGAAGGGGACGTGATCATCGTTCCGGCTTATGAGGCGTTGGTGAAGATGAGCGGCAAGGTGAAGCGCCCGATGAAGTTCGAGATGAAGAAAGGCGAGACGCTGGCCTTGCTGATAGACTATGCCGGGGGCTTCGAGGCGGATGCTTATACGAAGACTCTGCGCATGGTCCGCCAGAACGGGGTGGAGTATGAAGTGAAGACGGTGGAAGAACCGGACTATGCCGTGACCGAGTTGCGTGATGGAGACGTGGTGACGGTGGGCGCCATCCTGAACCGCTTTACGAACAAGGTAGAAATCAAAGGGGCTGTTTATCGCCCTGATATCTATGAACTGAACGGGGAGGTGAACACGGTGCGTTCGCTGATAGCGCAGGCCAGCGGACTGATGGATGATGCCTTCACGAACCGTGCAGTCTTGCAGCGGCAGCGCGACGACATGACGGCCGAGGTACTGTCTGTCGACGTGAAGGCATTGATGGAAGGGCGTATCCCCGACATCCCCTTGCGGAAGAACGACATCTTGTATATCCCCAGCATCCACGACCTGCAAGACCTGGGCAGCGTGAACATCACGGGCGAGGTGGCGAAGCCTGACCAATACCCGTATGCCGACAACATGACGCTGGAAGACCTGATTATCCAGGCCGGGGGCTTGCGTGAAGCCGCTTCGCTGGTGCGGGTGGATGTATCCCGCCGCATCAAGGACCCGAAGAGCCTGCATACGACGGACAGCATCGGCCAGATGTTCTCCTTCGCCCTGAAGGATGGTTTCGTGATAGATGGCCAGCCGGGGTTTGTGTTGCAACCCTATGACCAGGTGTTCGTGCGCCGCAGTCCCGGCTATCAGGTGCAACAGAATGTGGGTATCCAAGGGGAAGTGCTGTTCGGAGGAACTTACACGTTGACGAGCCGTGCCGAACGCCTGAGTGACCTGGTGAAGAAAGCTGGCGGCATGACGGCTACGGCCTATGTGCGCGGCGCCAAGCTGGTTCGTCGGGCCAATGAGGAGGAGAAACGGCGTATGCAGGATGTGGTTAACCTGATGGGGCGCGAACTGGGTGAAAGTACATTGGATTCTTTGGGCATCCGCGTACAAGATACTTACAGCATCGGCATCGATTTGGAGGAGGCTTTGGCCAATCCGGGCAGTGATGCCGACCTCGTATTGCGCGAAGGTGATATATTGCAGGTACCTGAATATACGAATACGGTGAAAATTAGCGGGGCAGTGATGAAGCCGAACACGGTCTCTTATGCTGAGGGCGAAGGCGTGAAATACTACTTGGGACAGGCCGGCGGTTACAGCCAACATGCGAAGAAGAGCAAGAAGTTCATCATCTACATGAACGGACAGGTGGCTAAGGTGAAAGGTAGCGGACGCAACCAGGTAGAACCGGGATGCGAGATTGTTGTGCCGAACAAGAAGAAAAAGAACAGCGCGCTTCTTTCCAATATCTTGGGTTATGCCACTTCGTTCGCTTCGTTGGGTACAATGGCCGCTTCGATAGCCAACCTGGTGAAATAGCCCTGCGGGCAGACATACGGGAACAAGGAATGAAAAGCCGGGGACGCGACAGCGTTCCCGGCTTTTTTTGTTGGTTCCCTTTATTCTCCTTTTTCCAACTTCTTTGCTTCTTCCCAAAGCTGGTCCATCTCGGCCAGGGACATCTCATGCAGGTTTTTGCCTTCCTTGATGGTGTGCGCTTCCAGGTAGTTGAAGCGGCGGATGAACTTCTGGTTGGTGTGTTCCAGGGCATTGTCGGGATTGATTTTGTAGAGGCGGGCGGCGTTAATCAGGCTGAAGAGCACGTCGCCGAATTCGGCTTCGGCTTTCTCCTTGTCCATGTGGGCCACTTCGGCCTGGAACTCCTGGATTTCCTCTTTGACCTTGTCCCACACCTGTTCGCGTTCTTCCCAGTCGAAGCCGACGTTGCGCGCCTTGTCCTGGATGCGGTAGGCTTTGATGAGCGAGGGTAGGGCGGCGGGCACTCCGCTCAGCACGGTCTTGTTGCCGCCTTTCTCCTTCAGCTTCAGTTGCTCCCAGTTTTCGGCCACTTGCCCGGCGGTTTCGGCCTTGGCGTCGCCGAAGACGTGCGGGTGGCGGAAGATGAGCTTGTCGCAGAGGCGGTCGCAGACGTCCTTGATGTCGAAGTCGCCCGTCTCGCTGCCTATCTTGGCGTAGAAAGCCACGTGCAGCAGGACGTCGCCCAGTTCTTTGCAGATGTCGGCCTTGTCGTCGCGCATCAGGGCGTCGCACAGTTCGTAGGTCTCTTCTATCGTGTTGGGACGCAGGCTCTCGTTGGTCTGTTTGCGGTCCCAAGGGCATTTCTCGCGCAGTTCGTCGAGGATGTCGAGGAAGCGTCCGAAGGCTTCCATTTGTTCTTGGCGGGTGTGTATCATTTCCTTATCTGAGTTTAGAATCGCGTGCAAATGTACGCAAAAACGTTGAACCAAAGAATGAATTTGCACTTAGCGAATGCAAAAACGGACTATCTTGCACTTGTCGAGTGCAAAATCTTCGTATATTTGCCTAACAACTTTGATACAATGGAATCAACATACTTAGAAGAAAAAGACTTGGGTCCGCTGAAGCTTATCTTCAATTACGAAAATGTGTTCTACAGTTTCTTTTATGACGATGTGGCCGCTTGCGTGCATCGGTCGCGCGAGTATGCCATGAACTACGTCTGCTCCGGCGAGATGGTGCTGGACAACGGCGAGGAGCAAATCCACGTGGGCAAGGGTGAATGCGTCTTCATTCCCCGCGACCACCACATTACCTTATATAAGAAGCCGTGTAACGGCGAGCGTTATTGCGGCATCTTCCTGAGCTTCACGCGCCACTTCCTGCGCGAGATGTACGCCCAGGGCGGTCCCTACAAGGTACCGGCCCATACGCCCAAGTTGAAGTCTGGCGTCATCAAACTGCCCCGGACGGCGGAACTCACCAGCCTGTTTTCTTCGCTCACCCCCTTCTTCGACCCGGAGGTGAAGCCGCAGGGCGACTTTATGCGCCTCAAGATGCAGGAGGGACTGCTGGCCTTGCTCCACATCGACAAGCGGTTCGCCCCCACGCTCTTCGATTTCAACGAGCCGTGGAAGATAGACATCCTGGACTTCCTGGATAAGAACTATATGTACGAGTTCTCGCAGGAAGACCTGGCGCACTACACGGGCCGCAGCCTGGCCACCTTCAAGCGCGACTTCAAGAAAATCAGCGACCTGACGCCGGAGAAGTGGCTCATCCGCAAACGCCTGGAGGTGGCCTACGCCCTGATGCGCGAGGGAGGCAGGAAGATAGCGGACGTCTGCACCCAGGTGGGCTTCAAGAATCAGTCCCATTTCTCCGCCGCGTTCAAGCGGCAATACGGCGTCGCGCCCACGGCGGTGGCCGCTTCCTGAAAATTGAGCTTTTCAGCAATCGTCTTTGAGCCTCACAGCAAACGCGTTGTGGGGCTTTTCTTTTACCTTTGCCGGTGCAAACCGACACTTAAAACAAGAAACCGTATGAACAGATTATTTACCACCGCCCTCTGCCTCTCCCTCCTCCTCGCCTCCTGCGGCGGGAAGGGCGGGCAAGAACCGGACAATCAACCCGTTAAAACCAATAACACAATGGAAGAACAACTGACACTGACCCAAGAGTGGGACAAGGTATTCCCACAGAGTGACAAGGTGAACCACACGAAAATCACCTTCCACAACCGCTACGGCATCACCCT
>CASEKR010000103.1 GCA_949288585.1 uncultured Bacteroides sp.
CGCCACAGGTCGGGCTGCGCGTTCAGTGCCGTCCACAGCGCACCGGTGTGCGGCACGAACATGATGACGTAGTCCATCCGCACCTTGGGCGGCTGGATGTAAGCCGAATAATCCTTCACGGACAGCTCCTTCACGTGGTTCTGCAAGCTCGCGATGTGTGCTTTGAGATACTGTTGCCGGTGTTCCTCGTCTTCGGCGTTCACATAATCCATGAAAGCCGTGAGCGACACCTTCGAGTCGATGATGACCTCGCGCCGCTGGTCCAGGTGCAGGATGATGTCCGGCCGGAGACTGCTTCCGTCATCCGACTTGACCACCTCGCCTTGCGCGTTGCGTATGACGGCCTGCGTGTCGTAGTGTATGCCGCGCGTCAGTCCCTGCGCCTCCAGCAGTTCGTCCAGCACCGTCTCGTCCGCGCTCTTCTGGGCGGCGGCGCTTTGGCGCATCATGTGCTCGATGTTCGCCTTCATCTCGCTGCTCATCGAGGTCTGCTTCAGCGTGTTGTCCTCCATTGCCCGCTTCATTTTGTCGATGGTCTCGCGCAGTGGGTTGACAATCTGCCCCAGGTTGGTGTTGCTCGACTCGGCAAACTCCCGTTGCCGCTGTTTCAGCATGTCGTCCGTGGCCGTCTGCACCTGCGCCGTCACCTTCTTCATGGTCTCGTCGAAGCGGGTGCGCAGGGCGTTCATTGCCTCGTCGTGGCGCCGTTCCTGTGCGGCCAGCATGTTGTCGCATGCCTGCTGCTTGGACTCCAGGGCCTGGCGGAACATCCGTTCCTTGTCGGCCAGTGCCTCTGCCTGTTTCTTTTCCGCTTCCGCCTTGGCTTCGGCCAGTTGGCGGGATGCCTCCTCTTTGGCCTCTTTCAGCCGGCGTTCGGCTTCCGCCTTGAGTTGTTCGGCTTGTTCGCGGGCGTCGGCCTTCATCTCCTCCGCTTGGCGTTGCCAGGCCGAAGAGGCGGCCTCTGCTTGCGCTTTGGCGTTTTCCACTTGCGACCGCAACACTTCTGCCTGGGTCGCCAATTCCTGTTTCTTGCCGCGTGCGGCGAGGCTGCCGATGAGGCCGCCCACGATGATGCCTATGATGGCTGCGATGATGGTTTCCATTCGTTTATGCTTTGCTTTTGTTTAAGCTTTGTTTTTGTTTCCGGAGGGTACTTGTGCAAAGCCCATCAGGAGGTGCCGGTTGAATCCTTCCGCTACTTCCCGGTTGGGAAATCCGAGGGCATAGGTGTCAAATTCCCGGTCGTATTCTTTAAGGGTAAGGTAGCCGCTTTGGTAAAGTATGGGTAGGGGGTTGGCTCCAATATTGTCCAGGTCGCCCAGCATGTCTTTAGAAACTTGTTCGTTGTAGAGGTTGTAGAGGTCATAGTGTCCTTGTCTCAGCAATTCTTTTAACTTCTGCTTTGTTTCATCTTTGTTCATCCCGTTGTTCTTGCTTAACAAGCGGATTTCTTTGCCAAAGACAGCATGTAGCTCTTGCTCTGTTATGCCGCAGATGGGGGCATATTCATCGTCCATTGAAATATCCTGCAGGTTGTTCAAATCGCTGAACACGCTGAGCTTGCTGAATTTCGTCACGCCGGTCAACAGGGCGAAACGCAAGTAGGCGTCCCTGCTTTTCATCACGCCGTAAAATGCCTTCAACTGGTTGCGGTATTCGTTTTGCAAGGCCGGATTCCCGATGGCCTGTAACAGGGGTTTGTCATACTCATCTACCAAGACGGTCACTTGGCGGCCCGTGGTCCGACTGATTTTCTCAATCAGGTAGGCAAAACGCTCTTCGGGGGCGCGGTCTTTTTTCTCATTCCCGTAGATGGCCTCCCATTGTTCCAAATGCTGGTTCAGGATGGCTACCAAAGAAGCTGTCTTTTCGTAAAGGCGCGCGTTCAAATCAAGATGCAGCACGGGATATTCCGTCCAGTCCTGTTCCAGCTTGTCGATGGCCAGTCCCGTGAACAATTCTTTCTTACCCCGGAAATACGCTTCCAGCGTAGAAATCAGCAGACTCTTTCCGAAACGCCTCGGACGGCTGAGGAAATAATACCTGCCACTTTTGACCAGTTGGTAAATCAACGCGGTCTTGTCCACGTAGCAATAGCCCTCCTTGCGGATGATTTCAAACGTCTGTATGCCTATCGGGTATAGTCTGTCCATGTCGTTTCTTGTCAGGTGTTTTCTGTATTGCAAAGTTAGCGGTTTCCTGCGATTGCCAGGCCATTTTCGGAGAGAATCTCCTATTCCCCTCCCCACAGGCATTCGCTGTTGCTGGCGATGCCTTCCTTCTCGTTCCAGAAGCCCAGGTATGCGGCCACGTCCTCTTGTTTCCAGTCCTTCGGGTAGGCCAGTTGCGCCCGGCCATCGCTCCGGAACGCGTCGTTGGTCTCGTAGACGGCCTGTTGCGACGGCTTGTGCACCACCACCGTCAGGACATGGTCATGGGGCGTGCAGTGTCCCCGGCGGCTGCTGCGGTTCCACGTGAAAACAGCTTGCCCGTCGCCGAGTTCCACCCGGGTCTGTGTCGCCCCCGTCAGGGTGCCTTGCGACACCAATACCTTGCGGTAGACCACGCCGATGCTCTCCGGCGTTTCCTCCAGCACATGGCGCATCGTGTAGGACATGGCCGCGTTGAACGCGCTCTGCCCCTTGGCTTCTTCGCGGAAGCCCACGCGGAGCAGCGGGGTCAGCGGGCGGAGCAGGGCCAGGGCGATGGAGAAACGCGAACGCTGGGCGAGTTGCTTCTTCGTCTTGGGGTCATTGACATAGCTGGGGCGCGAGCGCAGGTAGGGGATGCCCTTCCACGTGCAGGCCACCACCGGCCCGATGCTGCCACTTAGCTTTTCCGAACGTTTTTCTTTGATTCTTGCCATAAGTCGAGGGTGTTTTCAGATGTTTGTTATAGGTTCTTTGTCCGCAAAGATACGGATTGTTTTTCAAACCTGGCGGGCAAATCCCGTGTAAAAATCATCTTTTTTCTTGGGGACGGGGAGGTACCTCGCTCTTGCTCTATTACAAGAGCCAGGTAGGAGCGAGGTAGGACGGAGGGACGAGGGGTTACAAAATAGGTGTGACCCGATATGCCCGTAAGGGTAACTTCCCGTTCGCCTGATAACTCCGCTTTTACTTAAAATGTAGACAAATACACTATCTTTATGCACGTCAAGACTACAATTATTTATCCGTATAGGCTTATTGCATTATTGGGGTATCAAATCTGTTAGGCATTAGAATTGAAGATTGCTTATCGAGATCCTCAACGCCATAAAGTTAGGGGTAGTTTTGACTTTTTTTTATCGCATTGGCATATAAATCGAGGTTTATATCTAAATTTGCAAACATCATCAATATTATCGTGTATTTGTAATACTGACAAAATATGGGAACAGAAAAAATAAACCGATTAAAAATAGTATTGGTGGGACAAGGGAAAAACGGGAAATGGCTGGCTGAACAGTTGGGAAAGAACGAGGCAACCATTTCACGTTGATGCTCCAATGCGGCATAACCCTCATTGGAAATGTTGATGAAGATAGCAGCCATATTGAATGTGGATGCAAGAAGATTGATAAACAATGGAATAGAGAAATAAAGTCATGGCAAAGAAAAATGTACAATCAGTTGAGCCTAATATAGCCGATTTAGCCAATGGATGGCTTAAATCGTATAAGCTTCCTTACAAGTTGGAACAAGAATCGCTTAATCCAGAAATAGACAAAGCACTTGAAGACTATTTTACAAAAAATGGAGGTTCCGGTCGTAATCGGCCTGATGCAAAACTGTTGTTAAAAGACAAAAGGCTTAATAATTATCCCATATTGATAGAATACAAAGGGTATAAAGACCGCTTAGTAAAACTTGATGCTAATGGACACGTAGAGAATAAGACGCAAAAAAACGAGCCACAATTCAAATACATAAATTCGTATGCAGTCAATGGTGCTGTGCACTATGCTAATGCTCTACTCCATTTCACAAGATACACCGACATCATAGCTATTGGTATGACGGGGTATCGTGACGATGCAGGTCGTTTACAACATGAAATAGGTGTCTACTATGTATCAAAGAGTAACTTCGGTGTTGGGCAGAAGGTAGGTGAATACACAGACCTTTCATTTCTTGCACACGACAATTTTGATGCCTTTATCGAAAAGGTGCGGTCGCTCAGTATGACCCAAGAGGAAATAGACAAGATAAAGGAACAGCGCGAGCGTGAAATAACCATAAGCCTTACAAAGCTAAACAATGACATTTATCAAAATGAAAAAGGGCTTGGCGAGAACGACCGTGTATATCTTGTAGCCGCATCTATCATTGCTACACTTGGTGTACCGGACAAAGTAACCCCATTAGAAAAATCGGATTTGGTTTCGTCATCCGAACAAGGTAATACTGACGGTGACATCATCTTTAG
>CASEKR010000104.1 GCA_949288585.1 uncultured Bacteroides sp.
TTTATTTTCGCGTCAATAATTGTTTTCTTGATTTAGATCTTGTTTAAAATCCATTTTCCTGTCACCCCGAGTGCAGTCGAGGAATCCCACTATGCGCATAAAAAGTACTAGGGAAATGTTTCGACTCCGCTTCGCTCAACATGACAGAGAGAACGTTTTTTAAACAGGCTCTTAAAAGAATACGGAAGTTATCAGACAGGTTATGGATTTGTATATACGACTGACTTATAAAGGTGAACCGGAGGAAACAGCCTTTCAACTTTCGGAGGAGAAAAGGGGAGGGGTGTGCCTGATTCCCGTAACAGGGGGGGGAGGAAATGCCTTCTTGATTATCGTTCGCCCAGGCGGTTGAAATATGATTTGTTTCGTCGGTTAAATACGGGAGGAAAGCCTCTGAATGCACAGGAGATCCGTAATTGTTTGTCCAAGCCAATTGTTCAAAATGCTTTGCTTGAGATGAGTGGCTCGGAGGAGTTCAAGCAGGCAACAAACGGGACGGTAAAAGATACGTGGCTTCAGGCTCAGGAAATTGCCTTGAGATTCCTTTACTTTAGAAGGCAATATTCTAAGATGATGAGAAAGGAACACACCTGGGGGAGTTCCGTTTCACAGGAGTGAAGAATGCCGAAGCTGAGAGTTCGCATGATTTGCAGACATTAAAATAACAATAAAGAAAAAGGTATGAATAGATTGCGTTGGGTAGGTATATTGTGCTTATGCCTGTGCTTGTGTAGGTGTGTGTTAGCGCAAGACAGGGTCGTGAGGTTGAAGCTGATAGAGACTTCGGATGTGCATGGCAACTTTTATCCGTATGATTTTATCCGGCAGGAGCCGGCCGCAGGAAGTTTAGCCCGGGTACAGACGTTTGTGAGGCAGGAACGGGAGAAGTATGGGGAGAATGTGATTCTGTTAGACAATGGGGATATTCTTCAGGGACAGCCTTCGGCTTATTATTACAATTATATAGATACGGTGTCGCCTCATTTGACGGCGGAGATGCTGAATTTCATGGGGTATGATGCCGGGAATATGGGTAACCATGACATTGAGACGGGACGTGGGGTGTTTGATCGTTGGATGGAGGATTGCCGTTTTCCGGTGCTGGGAGCTAATATCGTGGAGACGGGTACGGGACGGACGCATTGTCCGCCTTATGTGGTGCTGGAACGCGACGGGGTGAAGGTGGTTGTGTTGGGCATGGTTACACCGGCCATCCCGGTTTGGCTTTCGGAGAATTTGTGGCCGGGGTTGCGCTTTGAGGATATGGAGAAGGCTGCGCGGGAGTGGATGCCTGTGATTCGTGAGCGTGAGCAGCCGGACGTGGTTGTCGGCTTGTTTCATGCCGGGCGAAAGGCCGTGACGATGGGAGGCAAGTACAGAGATAATGCCTCGGTCGAGGTGGTGCAGCGGGTGCCGGGTTTCGATGTGGCTTTGATTGGGCATGACCATGCTAGGGCTTGCTTCAAGGTGGCTGGTGCCGAGGATGATTCGGTACTGGTGGTGAATCCTGCCAATGGTGCGATGATGGTAGGTGATGTGGAGTTGACGTTGACGCTGAATGGCGACGGCGAGGTAGTGGCCAAGCAGGTAGAAGGGAAGCTGAGCCGTGTGGATGCTTTGGAGCCGGATGCCGAGTTCATGGCGAGGTTTGCCGGGCAGTATGACAGTGTCCGGGCTTTCGTGTCGAAGCGCATCGGTCGGCTGACGCAGACCATTTCCACGCGTCCAGCTTATTTCGGGCCGTCGGCGTTTGTCGACCTGATTCACCGGTTGCAGTTGGAGATTGGGAAGGCGGAGATTTCGCTGGCGGCGCCGTTGTCGTTCGACGCGCGGATTGAGGCGGGGGATGTCTTCGTAAGCGACATGTTCAGCCTGTACAAGTATGAGAACATGCTCTACACCATGTCGCTTACGGGGGGCGAGGTGCGTCGGGCATTGGAGATGTCGTATGCGCTGTGGACCAACCGTATGCAGTCGGCCGACGACCACCTGTTGCTGTTGCGCGAGGCGAAGGGCAGGGAAGAGGCCGGAGGGGCTGAAGAACGGGCTTTCTTCCGCAATCCGAGCTTCAACTTCGACTCAGCGGCGGGCATCATCTATACTGTGGATGTCACCCAGCCAGAGGGGCAGAAGGTACGCATCATCAGCATGGCAGACGGCACGCCTTTTGACGAGGAGAAGAGGTACCGCGTGGCAGTCAATTCATACCGTGGCAACGGAGGCGGCGAACTCTTGACACGTGGGGCAGGCATCCCGCAAGAGGAGCTGAAGGAGCGCATCCTCTTCTCGACGGACAAGGATTTGCGTTACTACCTAATGCGCTACATTGAGCGGCAGGGCGTGGTAGAGCCTCGCAGCCTGGAGCAATGGCGGTTTTTGCCGGAGGCGTGGAACCGGCAGGCTGCCGAGCGCGATTACTTCCTCTTGTTCGGCACCGAAATGCCGCACTGACTGACGCCACAGAGCCGTTTGGGGCCGTATTGAAAGGAGGGTGTATCAAAATAGAGATTACCTATCATTAGCTTCGCTCAAAACCTCTTTTGACTATTTCATTAAGGTATAGTCTGTCATTCCGAGCGTAGCCGAGGAATCTCAAGATTGGTTAAGTGAGATGTTTCGACTTCGCTTCGCTCCGCTCAACATGACAGAATGTTAGCTGTTTGTCATTATGATACACCCCCTTCGTCTTATTTACTTTGGTATTCCGGCCAGCCTCGCCCCGGTCATTTGGTCGTGTTCGTCATCCTCAAAGGTCTTTCAGCAGCACGTTAGCCGTACTCTTATAGTATTCCTCCTTAGCCCGCATCAGCACCGCCCACTCGTCGCCAAAGGCTTTCTCCCGGTCAATCTTGAAGTCCTCTGACCCGTGCGTGTCCAGTCTGTCCAGCAGCACGGCCACGTTCAGGCGGTTGATGTCCATCGACGGCTGATAGGCCGTTTCCTCACCTTTCTCGTCGCCCGACACTTCGTGGATGAGGCGTATCTCCTGCAACTCGTACAGCGTGCGGTGCACCAGTTGGATGGGTATCTGGCTCTGCTCCGATATGGCTTCCGCCGTGTAGGGCGGTTCGCCTTGTGCGAACCGTTTGGTGATGAGCGACAGGATGAGGATGGAGACAAATTCCCGGTAACGGTAGCTGATGTTTCTCGTATCCTTGTCGAAACTGAAATTGCCGATGTTCTGCGTGGCATACGTCAGTTGGGCGCCAAACAGGCAGATGGTCCACGAGATTTGCAGCCACAGCAGGAACATGGGCAGGGCCGCGAAACTGCCGTAGATGGCATTGTAGCGCGATACCCACAGTTGCCCGCTGATGTAGAGGAACTGGAACGCCTGGTGCGCCGACCCCGCCAGGATGCCCGCTACCAGTGCGTGTCGGAACTTCACCTTTGTGTTGGGCATGAAGATGTACAGCCCCGTGAACATGAACCAAGTCAACGCAAAGGGGATGAGCCGTATCATGAATTTGCCCAGTGGTGCCAGCAGTGCGTAGTCCTCTACATATTTCAACGCCGTGCTCATGTAGATGGACAAGCCGCCCGATACGACCAGCAGGATGGGCAGCAACAGCAGCATCGACGAGTAGTCTGTGATGCGGCGGTACATGTTGCGCGGCTTCTTCACCTGCCAGATGCGGTTGAATGTGATTTCCATGTTGTTCACCAGGTTGAGCACCGTCCAGAGCAGCAAGATGAGTCCCACTCCGATGAACACCCCGCTCTTTGTCTCCGACAGATAAGAGTTGACAAACTGTAAGATGACTTCCACCGCCTCCGTCTGCCCTCCGAACGTAGCCGTAATCTGGCTTCGTATGAGGTCGTCGAAGCCGAAACCGCGGGCGATGGCAAATACGATGGCCAGTATCGGCACGATGGCCAGCAGGGTGCTGTACGTCAGCGCAGCGGCCTTGTTGGCCAGTCGGTCCTGCGTGAAGCGGTTGATGCAGAGGTAGATGCTTTTGATAATGTTGTAGGCCGAAAAGGTCGTCTTCGTGACCTCATCCTCCGTGATACGCCAGATGTCGTCGGTCAGGAACTTCCAGAGTGCGGC
>CASEKR010000105.1 GCA_949288585.1 uncultured Bacteroides sp.
TGGAGCGGCGATAGACAATGTGGCTGCCAATGGAATGTCTATCCCACACTTCATGGATGCGTTCATGTCGCAAATGACTGAAATCAGCATCAAGCAGATATATGGTTGGGCTGCTTACGCCTGTATTTTCCTCTTTTTGCTG
The DNA here is from genome assembly GCA_949288585.1 of uncultured Bacteroides sp. GTDB lineage: Bacteria > Bacteroidota > Bacteroidia > Bacteroidales > Bacteroidaceae > Bacteroides. The sequence continues at coordinate 143 of CASEKR010000105.1, forward strand.
TTCCTGCTGTATGACGCACCGATACGGCGAGAACTGAAACAGATACCAAGTTGGCAAAAGATCAGGAAAATGGTTGCCCAATCTTTCTCCAACAAGAAAACAAATAAAAAGAAAGAATAAAGGTCAAGTTATTATCATGCTACACTTATTTCTAATGCATTACTACTTTTGTATCGCTTTTCTCTATAAAAATCCCCCTCAGTTCTTTGCCAGTTCAAAGATAATGCCTATCTCTGCACTGTATTTGAGAAATGCCCCTACATGGTGACTGTAGTTCATTTTCCGGCAACCTACCCGGCATCTCGCTTTTTTATATTACTTTTGTCCGGAAAATACATTCGGTTATGAGAAAAAGAAACTTACTCCTGGCCTGCCTCTTCCTCTGCGTAGGAGCGCAGGCACAAACTTTCGAACAATATTTCACCGACAAGACCCTGCGCGTGGATTACCTGTTCACCGGCAACGCGGACAGGCAGGCCATCTGCGTAGACGAGCTGTCCGTCCTGCCCCGATGGGCCGGGAGGCGCCACCACCTGGCGGAGCTTCCGTTGGCCGGCAACGGGCAAATCGTGATGAAAGACCCAGCGGACAGCACCGTCATCTACCGCACTTCCTTCTCCGCCCTCTTCCAGGAATGGTTGGAGACGGACGAGGCACGCGGCGCGTCCAAAGGTTTTGAGAACACCTTCCTGCTGCCCTTCCCCCAACGGCCGGTGTCGGTGGAAATCACTTTGTATGATTCCCGCAGGCAGATACGCACGCAGTTGCGGCACACCGTAGACCCGCAGGACATCCTGATACGCCGCAAGGGACAGGCGCACGTCACTCCGCACCGGTATCTGCAAAGGAGCGGCCCGGCAGACCGTTGCATAGATGTGGCCATCCTGGCCGAGGGATACACGGAGGAGGAAATGGGGACTTTCTACGAAGACGCGCGCACCGCCTGCGAAAGCCTCTTCGGCCACGAGCCTTTCCGCTCGATGAAGAAGAAGTTCAACGTGGTGGCCGTAGCCAGCCCCTCGGAGGACAGCGGCGTCAGCATCCCCCGGACGGGAGAGTGGAAAAGCACCGCCTTCCACTCGCACTTCAGCACCTTCTATTCCGACCGCTACCTGACCACCTCGCGCCTCAAAGCCCTGCACGACGCGCTGGCGGGCATTGACTATGAGCACATCATCGTTCTGGCCAACACGGACGAATATGGCGGAGGAGGCATCTACAATTCCTATACGCTGACCACGGCCCACCATCCGGACTTCCGCCCGGTCGTGGTGCACGAGTTCGGCCACAGCTTCGGAGGCCTGGCCGACGAATACTTCTACGACGAAGACGTCATGAACGACACCTATCCGACAGACATCGAACCCTGGGAACAAAATGTGACGACCCGCGTAGACTTCGCCGCGAAATGGCAAGACATGATTCCCGAAGGAACGCCAGTCCCCACCCCGGCCGACAATTTCAACCTCCACGAAGTAGGACTATACGAAGGGGCGGTCTATTCGGCCAGGGGATTGTACCGGGCTTCGTACAACTGCCGCATGCGCACCAACGAATACCCGGCCTTCTGCCCCGTCTGCCAAAGGGCCTTGAGACGGCTGATTGAATTTTACACGGAACAATAACCCACCAAAAAGAAACAAATCATGATTAGACTGCAACGTATCACGACTGCCGACGAAACCCTGTACCAGTTTATGGAGCAACTGATGGTCCAATCTTTCCCGCCCGAAGAATACCGGGCTTTGGAGCTGTTGCGCCTCTATACGGACAACAAACCAGCCTTCCACAACAACATCATCCTGGACGGCGACGTCCCCGTCGGCTTTTTCACGTACTGGGATTTCGGCACCTTCTGCTACGGCGAGCACTTTGCCATCGACACTGAACGACGGAACGGAGGCTATGGCAAGCAGGCCATCGAATGGCTGTGCAGCCACATCGCGCCCCGCCCGCTGGTGCTGGAAGTCGAAATGCCCGACAATGAAATGGCCCAACGCCGCATTGGATTCTACCAACGGCAAGGCTTCACCTTGTGGGACAAGCCCTACCAACAGCCCCCCTACAAGCCCGGGGACGGCTTCCTGCCCATGAAGCTGATGGCCTACGGCGACATCGACGCTGACCAGGCATACGCCACGGTAAAAGAACGCATCTACCGTGAAGTGTACAATACCCAGGTTGACTGAGCTAAACCTGACTTTGAGCAGCCTAAAATGAAGGTTTAGCAAGCTAATCAAGCATTTCGACAGCCATAGCATTGCAGGTTAAATGATGGAGTCCTGCCTGCAATTTTTAAAGAGGGTGTATCGGAATGAGCGCTGCTATCAAACTGTCATGCTGAACGCATGTGAAGCATCTCCCGAAAGCAAAAGTCAGCAGGAGATCCTTCACTACGTTCAGGATGACAGAACAAAACGATAGTCATTTGCTTTGCATTCACACTATTAATGATTACACCTATGGCAAACGCACAGACAAAAATCAAGCAGACTGCCTATCGAGGGTAAAAAATAGCTTGTATTCCGCCGCGAGCGCAAGTCGAATTTCACACATCATAGCGGAACTCCGCGTGGAGAATCCGCTATTCTTACAAACCGTATGGCACCGCCTTGTGCATTGGCAAAACCACAAATCCATTTCTGGTATTCATCGCGCTAGGATTCTTTGAATTCTATGTTTTGGGATTCGGTATTCATCATATTGTCATCCATTATATTTCTTAAAATTCTCCGCCTGCTCGAAAATCTCTTCAGTTGCTCCTGCTATCGCCACAGGAGGATATCCATACTCTTTCAAAACTATCATCAGGCGCATTTTCAGGGTTGATTGGGTATCGCTACGAGTGGACCAATCCACATACTGGACTTCTTCTTCCACAATTCTTTTCATCTCAGCGGCAAGCTTTAGCATTTTATCTTCCGGATATTCAAATCCGAACTGCTTGGCTATGGCTTTCAGAATATCATAAAAGGCCTTTTCTTCGTAGCTGATGCCTAAATCAAGGAACGATTTCTTTTCCTTGTTCAACTCCTTCAACAAGTCTGCCATCTGGTTGGCCACTTCCGTCAATACTTCATCTGCAAAGATGGCACTGTCCCGGCGGTCATTGTATTTGTCCACTAAGGCATTCAGCCGTTTGGAGAAGTCCACACCTTTCACTTTGTTCACCTTCTTGAATTCCGTGATAACGGTTTTCAGCAAGCGTTCCATCAACTTTACCCTGGTGTTGGGCAACTTCAGTTTACTTAGGCGTTCCATGTATTCCTCACTCAACACGTCCAGATTTTCCTTGTCGTTGCCTATTTGGATGATTTCCTCTAAGCCTT
>CASEKR010000106.1 GCA_949288585.1 uncultured Bacteroides sp.
CTCCAGATTGGTATTGATTTTCAGCATGGCCAATACAAATCGTAAATCGATGGCTACCGGCGTATAAAGCGCAATGATGTCCTCCACATCGCTGTCTATTTTCAGCTCGAAGGCATTGACACGACGTTCGCATACACATACTTGTTGGGCCAGTTCGCGGTCGGAAGTGAGCACGGCGTCGGCGGCACGTTCCAACTGGTTGTAGACCAAAGTCCACATCTCGTCCACTTCTTTCTTCAGCAAGACGAGTTCTGATTCTATGAATTTCACCATATTATTGTGGGTTTTAAGTTGGTTGAATGATAATTTATCTTTGAAGAATAGGAGGGAGTTATAAGGAGTTAGAGGGAGTTATAGGCCAATAGTTGGTCCGGCTATTTCCGGCATCAGCAATGCAAATCTGGTATTGGCCTTTAACTCCCCCAAGCGGAGCGATAACTCCGTCTAACTCCTTTTAATTCCTGCGGGCAAAGCCCGCTAAATTCCTGTTTACCCGAATCGTCCCGTAATGTAATTCTGGGTCTCCATCTTCGTCGGGTTCGTGAAGATATCCTTCGTGTCGCCGATTTCCACCATGTTGCCCATATAGAAGAAGGCGGTGCGGTCGCTGACGCGGGCCGCCTGCTGCATGTTGTGGGTGACGATAACGATGGTATAGTCTTTCTTCAACTCATGGATGAGTTCCTCCACCTTGGCCGTCGAGATGGGGTCGAGAGCCGAGGCCGGTTCGTCCATCAACAGGACGGAAGGCGACACGGCCATGGCGCGGGCTATGCACAGGCGCTGCTGCTGGCCGCCGGAGAGGGCATAGGCCGAAACCTTCAGCTTGTCCTTCACCTCGTTCCACAAGGCGGCACCCTTCAGGGTCTCCTCCACCCGCTGGCGGATGAAGTTCTCGTCCTTCACGCCATTGACACGGAGACCGTAGGCCACGTTCTCGAAGATGCTCTTCGGAAAGGGGTTGGGGCGCTGGAAGACCATGCCGACATTCTTGCGCAACTCGTCCACCTGCACACCCTTGGCGTAGATGTCCTGCCCGTCAATGAGTATCCGGCCCTCCAGACGGGTTTCGGGGATAAGGTCGTTCATGCGGTTGAGCAGACGCAGGAAGGTGGACTTTCCGCATCCCGACGGGCCGATGAAGGCCACCACCGACTTTTCTTCAATGTCCATGCTGATGCCCTTCAAGGCGTGGAAGTTGCCGTACCAGAAGTTGACATCGCGCGTTTCGATTTTGTTCATCTTATCTGTAGTATTAATGTTTCGTAATAGGTTTTGCGAGCGGACTCCTCGAGCAGGCTCGAGCAAATTCCTCGGGCAGGCTCGAGCTTCGTCTTGATTTTCTTTTCAAAATGCTTGCGCAGGGCATTTGCCAGCAAATTTACGAAAAGAATGATAATAATCAATACCAAAGCCGTCCCGTATGCGATGGGAAGTTGTGCATCCAGGTCCGTGCCGCTGGTGGATATGACGTACAGGTGATAGGGCAAGGCCATGCACTGGTCGAAGATGCTGCCGGGAAGCTGGGGCAGGAAGTAGGCGGCGCAGGTGAAGAGGATGGGCGCCGTCTCGCCCGACACACGGCCCAAAGCCAGAATCAGACCTGTGATGATATTGGGCATACCCATGGGCAGGATGACGTGCCAGATGGTCTGGAGCTTCGTGGCACCCAACGCACGGCTGCCCTCGCGCATGCTGTCGGGGATGGCTTTCAGCGCCTCCTCGGTCGTGCGGATGACAAGGGGCAAGGCCAGCAGGCCCAGCGTGAGCGAACCGGCCAGGATACTGTCGCCGAAACCCAGGTAGTTGACAAACAGGGACATGCCAAACAAGCCGAACACGATGGAAGGAATGCCGCTCAGGTTGTTGGTCATCACCCGGATGAAGCGGACAATCCAGCCCTTCGGGGCATACTCGTTCATATAAATACCGCTCATCACGCCCACCGGGAAAGCGAACAGGGCGCTGCCCACCATCAGCCAGAACGTGCCGACGATGGCGGGCCAGATGCCGCCGGCGGTCATGCCGTCCTCGGGGGCCGTGGTCAGGAAGTCCCAGTCGATGACACCGATACCCTTGACGATGATGAATCCCAGGATGGCGAAAAGTATCACCACCACTCCCAAACTCAACAGACGGAACAGGCCGAATGCGATTTTCTGCGTAAGACGTTTTCTTGTTGCCATAAGTTATCTCTGCTTATTAGACACGGCCTCTACCGTGAAGTTGATTAACAAACTGATGAAGAAGAGCACCACGCCCAGCATGAACAGGGCGCCATAGTGCGCGCCGCCGGCCGGCGCCTCGCCCAGTTCCGCGGCGATGGTGGCGGGGATGGTGCGCAGAGGCTCAAGGATGCTGTGCGGGATGACGGCGGCGTTGCCCGTCACCATCAGCACGGCCATCGTCTCGCCCACCGCACGGCCGATGCCCAGCACCACGCCGGAGGTGATGCCGGAGATGGAATACGGGATGACTACCTTATATATAGTCTGCCAATGCGTGGCGCCCAGGGCCAGGCTGGCTTCGCGCATGGCACGGGGGCAGTTGCGCATGGCGTCCTCGGTGACGGTGATGATGGTGGGCAGGGCCATGATGGCCAGCACCAGCGCACCCGCCAGGCCACTCTCGCCCACCGGCAGGTTGAAGGCCTCCTGCAGGAAAGGCACAATGACGATGAGGCCGAAGAAGCCGTAGACCACCGAGGGGATGCCGCTCAGCAATTCGATGACCGGCTTCAGCATATTCCTCACCCGGTGATTGGCCACCTCGGACATGTAGATGGCCACAGCCAGGCCAAAGGGCAGGGCTATCAGGATGGCGAAGAAGCTGACCCACAACGTGCCCGTCACCAAGGGCAGGAAGCCGAACTGGGGAGCAGGCGTAGCCGTGGGAAACCACTCGGCCCCGGCAAACACGTCCTTCACGGAAATCGTGTTGTCCTTCACCAGATGGACAGAGTCGGGCTGCACGATGAACTGGCCGGGCACGAAAGCGATGATGCCCGGCGTACGCTCCACCAGCGAAGTGATGCAGGCGCCGGCATTCTCGTAGGCCGCGCCCAGCTGCTCGTCGGTGAAGTAGGTGGTCACATCCTCCAGACGGAACAGCTTGATGGGCCGGTCTTCGCCCCCCACCTCCTTCCAGTTGGTGATTTCTTCGTCGAAGATGTCCTTGATTTCCCGGGGAGAAAGTTCATCCACCACGTTTTCCTTGTTCAGTGCCAATACGTATCCCTCTTCGATAACCTTGCTCCCGAACAGGCCCAAAGCCTCCGAGAAGAGGAAGAGGACGATGAGCACAATCGTCAAACTCGTCACAAAGCCGCTACATGTCAGTATCCCTGCGACAATCTTTTCCAATACATTTCTCATATATCAATAAGTCGGTTATTGTTTTCCGCGTGCAAAGAAAGAGGATAGATGTTAAAGGAGTGTGTCTGATACTTGAAAGAAGTATTTCATTTCTGTTACAATCATGTTACATTCGCTTCCGCCGGGGGATTTGTAAAGACAATGTAATATCCATTCCTTTACTTTGCACCCGGAAAACCAATTGAACTAAACACATGATGAAAAAAAACATTATCTTGCTCATCGGACTCCTGCTGACAACCCTCTGCAGTCACGTACAAGCCCAACGCATCAAGGGCAGCGACACGGTGCTCCCCATTGCCCAACAGACGGCTGAACGCTTCATGGCGCTGGACCCCAACGCGCGCGTCACCGTCACCGGAGGCGGCAGCGGCGTAGGCATCTCCGCCTTGCTGGACAAGACCACGGACATCGCCATGGCTTCGCGAAGCATCAAGTTCGGCGAAACAATGAAGGCCAAAAAGCTTGGCGAAGACCTCACGGAAACCATCATTGCCTATGACGCCCTGGCCGTAGTGGTGCATCCCTCCAACCCCGTAAGCCGGTTGACCCGCGAACAGCTGGAGGGCATCTTCCGCGGTAAAATCACCAACTGGAAAGAAGTGGGCGGCGAAGACCGCAAGATTGTGGTCTATTCCCGCGAGACCTCTTCCGGTACCTACGAGTTCTTCAAGGAAAGCGTATTGAAAAACAAAAACTACATGGCCGGCAGCCTCTCCATGCCCGCCACGGGCGCCATCATCCAGTCGGTCAGCCAGACCCGGGGCGCCATCGGCTACGTGGGCCTGGCTTACGTGTCCCACCGCATCAAGACGCTCGCCATCTCTTACGACGGACAGCACTTCGCAGAGCCTTCGCTGGAGAACGCCATCGACAAGTCCTACCCCATCGTGCGCCCCCTATACTATTATTATAATGCACAGGACTCGGCCCGGGTAGCTCCGCTCATGCGCTTCATCCTCTCAGACGAAGGACAGGAAATCATCAAAAAAAGCGGATATATACCGGTGAAGTAACGATTTCCAAGAAAATAGTCGTACTTTTGTGCCAAAATACGTAAAGAACAGCATTATGGCAGAAATGAAAACCGAAGAGACGACAAGCGAAAAGAAGAGCTTGAACTTCATCGAACAGATAGTAGAGAACGACCTGCAGGAGGGCAAGAACGACGGCAGGGTACAGACCCGCTTCCCGCCCGAACCCAACGGCTACCTGCACATCGG
>CASEKR010000107.1 GCA_949288585.1 uncultured Bacteroides sp.
CCATGATAGAAAGAGAACTATATATGAAACAAATCCGGTCCTTTATGAACCGTCCGTTCGTCAAGGTGATAGCCGGTATCCGCCGGTGCGGAAAGTCAGTCGTATTGCAACTGATAGCAGAAGAATTGGAGCGTCAGGAGGTTGCCAAAGAGCGTATTGTCTATATGAACTTTGAGAGTTTTGAATGGATGGATATTGCCGATGCGAAAGCCTTGTACCTGTATATCAAGGATAAAGTGGAAAAGACCGATGGGAAAGTATATATCTTGTTGGATGAAATACAAGAGGTGAAGGATTGGGAAAAGGCCGTCAATTCTTTCATGGTGGATTGGGATGTAGATGTTTATGTAACCGGCTCTAACTCCCGGCTGCTTTCCTCCGAGTTGTCCACCTATCTGGCAGGCAGGTATGTCAGTTTCCATATCATGCCGTTGTCTTTCAATGAATATCTTTTGTTTCATGGTATAAATCCAGATAACAAAGAAGCATTGAGGGAAGAGTTTCAGAAATACCTTCGCATGGGTGGTTTCCCGGCAGTCCATACGGGTGATTACAGCTTCGAATCCATTTATAAGCTGGTGTATGACATCTATTCTTCCGTCATTCTGCGCGACACAGTACAGCGGCATGGCATCCGCAACGTGGAACTGCTGGAACGGGTAGTACGCTTCGTGTTCGATAATATCGGCAACCGGCTTAACGCACGGGTAGTACGCTTCGTGTTCGATAATATCGGCAACCGGCTTAACGCAAAGAATATCGCCGACTACTTCAAGAGCCAGCAACGGCGGGTGGACATCAACACCGTTTATAATTATCTGGATGCCTTGCAGGGCGCATTCATCATCCAGCGTGTGCCCCGTTACGACATCAAGGGGAAAGAACAGTTGCAGACCAACGAGAAGTATTTTGTCAGCGACTTGTCGCTGGTTTACGCCGTAATGGGCTATAAAGACCGGATGATTTCAGGTGCGTTGGAGAACATTGTCTATTGGGAGATGAAGCGTCGCGGATATGACACGTTCATTGGTAAGCAGGACAATCGTGAAGTCGATTTCGTAGGCATCCGCAAGGACGAAAAGATTTATGTTCAGGTAACTTATCGGATGGAATCGGACGCTGGAATCGGACGCGACGGTAGAGCGCGAGTTCGCCCCTTTGCTTGCCATCAGCGACCATTACCCCAAATATGTTGTGAGTATGGATGATGTCTGGCAGGACAATATCGAAGGGGTAAGACACCGGCACATTGCCGATTTCCTGACGGATGGAAATTGGTGAAACCCGAAAATTGCAGGTGTATTAAGCAGGATGCAACCATTTTTCAAGTGCAAGGTGCAAGCCTATCCTATATATAGGCTCGCACCTTGCACTGAATGAGGAAATTAAGATTTTAATAATCAAAGGTTTGGAAAATAAAAAGCGATTGCTTACCTTTGCAGCATCCAAAAACGGATGACAAACGGCTGCCGATGGCAGACAAAGAGCATCACCCAAAATCGTTACTAAATCGTTACGGTACGATTTTAAGATGGATTAAAGAGATTTGTAATCAGGGAGATAGGTTCGCTCGGAACAAACCCCAAGCGGATCACTTACACAAATGGTAAAACAACGAAAACCGCTGATAATCAATCATTATTGGCGGTTTTTCTTTTATCCCCTACCTGCATTTCGGGGCAAAATGGGGCAATAAAAACAGGTGAAATAGGTGGACTTGATTTCCACCGAAACAAAGTCCAACTATTTGCGTCATACTTCTCTGATTTTCTGCATTTTGCAAACTTTCAACTACCTGAATAAACCGTATTTTCACATCCTAAAAATTAGATAGGTATGGCAATGCAAAGAAACTATAGCCATAAATAATAAATGCGTTATATTTAGAATATGTTTCACTATACTGTTTTCTCCATCACATAGTTTGTCAGCAAATACCGGGCGGATTATTTCCAAGCCGTTTACTTATCCTTGGCTCCGGGCGGAAGATGATAAGACTTGATGTCGAGTTCGTCCGGCAGACGGTCGAGGAAGATGCGGTCGGTCGTGCGGTTGCGGCGCAGCAGTTCGCGGTCGCGGCGGTCGCTCTCGTCCAGGGCGGCTTTCATGTTGGGTTTCAGGCGTTGCCACATTTCCTTGATGGCGCGTAGGGTGGCCTGCTCGCTGCCGTCGCCGGGGTCGTCCAGGTTGCGGTTGAGGAAGCGTTGCGCGATGTCGCCAAACTGGGGCATCGAGGCGATGGCGGTGGCTGCCCGCTTGCGCGTCTCCTCGTCGGAGTCGTCGCTGATGAGCGTCCTGGCCAGGTGCCACACCTTCTCCTCCTCGTACACCTGGGCCTTCAGGGGCGAGAGGGTGTCTTTGTCCATGAAGGTGATGTAGGTGAGCATGCCGTCGATGTAGTCGGTGACGAAGATGCCTTCCTTGGCTATCCAGAACTTGTTGTGCTGCCCCTGGCGCACGCCAATGTCGGCACAGCGGTAGTACGTGCCGGGGAAGTTGTCGGGAGTGTGGAGGAAGAAGTACAGGGGAATGGGCAAGGCTCCGGTGTCGATGCCGCGGGGGGCGAGGTGGCGCTCCTTGTAGCGTTCGACGAAGTGAAGGGTGAAGCGCTCGACGAAGAACTTGTCGCAGCCGTGGAAGAAGAGGTACTCCGTGCCCGTCTCGCGGTAGAGGGGGATGTAGATGAAGTACTGGCAGACTCTGCGGGCGACGCCGCCGGGCAGGTTGTCGAAGCAGAAGTACGTGCGCCAGACGTTGCGCCGACGCGTGGGCCACTGGCGTTGCTCTACGGTGCGGGGAATGAGTCCGCGTGTCACGTCGTTAATGCACAAGCCGTTGTTGACGGCCATCCGGTAGTGGCGGTTGGCAAAGCGTTCGAGGGCCATCCGCACCTTGCCCGACAGCTCGAAGAAGTCCTTACGGGCTTCTTCGAGTATCTCGGCATCAGTCATGGTAGAAGTAAACATAGCGTGTAGCGTGTTAAGTGCATTTATGCCAGCGGGTCATCCGTCTCGGTGTCATCGTTATCGTCATCACCGTCGCCGCCGCCGGGCACTACGGGCGTGGACGAGGCTTCGCCTACGGTGAAGGTGTTCTCCATGGTCACCGTGCGGGGCGACTTCAGCAACCGGCTGCCATTGCTGCTCAACTGCGTGCAGAGGGTGACTTGCCACGTGCTGCCGGTCTCCACATCGGCGGGCAGAACGAAGCCTACGCGGGTGGGTGTGTTAGGATAGAGTTTCGAGATGGGGAAGAAGAGCGTAGTGCCCGAGTCGCCGTCCGTGCGGCGCAGGGTGACGCCTATCTGGCTGCCTTCGCCACCCACCTTGATGTTGCGTCCGCTGATGATGCACGTCTGCCCTGCCTCTACGGGGATGGGCACGCGGGTGTCGGCGTCGGGCAGCTTGGACTGCTCCACCTGCCGGGCGTCGGCCACGCTGAACAGCTGCGGGCCGGTGGTCGCCTTGCTGATTTCCACGTCCAGCTCGGCTTCGTCCAGCGATTGGCGCATGGCGTCGCCCATGGTGTAGGCCACGTTCAGCTTCAGTTTGTCACGGTTGGGCGCGGCATTCAGTTCCGAATCCAGCAGCACGCCCTGCACGGTGGTGCGGAAGCTGCCTTGGGGGGTGGTGACGGTGAAGCCGTTGGACAGGTACCAGTTGGCCAGCTCCAGCACTTCGCGCGTGAGCATCTCCACCTCAGCGGCGTTCTGATGCCCGTGCGTGGCGGCCACTTCGCGTGCCAGGTCCTCCAGCGTCAGGGGTTTTTGTGTTTTTACACTCAGGTAATAATCATTGGTGGCTTCCGTCAGTTCGTTCGGGACGGCCTTGAGCGTCAGTTTCGCTCTTTGAGAATTTGTTCCCATAAGTCTTTTCTTTTTAGGGGTTATACATACGGACTTTCGGCGCGAGTATGCCGGACACTGCGGCACGAGTATGCCGAAGACTACGGCACGAGTATGCCGAAGACTACGGCACGGGTATGCCGAAGGTTTCGGCAGCAAGCCTGCCGAAAGTCACGCCCTAAGATAACCTTTCCGAACGATATATGCAAGACCGGGGCGTAAATTCCGCCAAATTTCTATTTTAACGCCTCGACTTCGCCACAGTTGACCATCGACAAGAAG
>CASEKR010000108.1 GCA_949288585.1 uncultured Bacteroides sp.
ATGAGCAACCAACGATACATGATGCGCGGCGTAAGCGCATCGAAAGAAGACGTTCACAACGCCATCAAGAACATCGACAAGGGCATCTTCCCCAGGGCCTTCTGCAAGATTATCCCCGACATACTGGGCGGAGACCCGGAGTATTGCAACATCATGCACGCCGACGGCGCGGGCACCAAGTCCTCGCTGGCCTACCTCTACTGGAAGGAGACGGGAGACCTCAGCGTGTGGAAGGGCATCGCGCAGGATGCCTTGATCATGAACATTGACGACCTGCTCTGCGTGGGCGCGGTAGACAATATCCTCGTTTCCTCCACCATCGGGCGCAACAAGCTGCTGGTGCCGGGCGAGGTCATCTCCGCCATCATCAACGGCACGGACGAACTGCTGGCCGAACTGCGCGGGATGGGCGTGGGCGTCTATGCCACGGGCGGCGAGACGGCCGACGTGGGCGACCTGGTACGCACCATCATCGTGGACAGCACCGTGACCTGCCGCATGAAGCGCAAAGATGTGATAGACAACGCAAAGATTCGCCCGGGCGATGTCATTGTGGGCCTCGCCAGCTATGGCCAAGCCACGTATGAGAAGGAGTACAATGGCGGCATGGGCAGCAACGGGCTGACCTCGGCAAGGCATGACGTCTTCGCCAAATACCTGGCCGAGAAGTATCCGGAGAGCTACGACCACGCCGTGCCCCAGGAGCTGGTGTACAGCGGCACGCTGCATCTGACGGACGCCGTGGAGGGCAGCCCCATCGATGCGGGCAAGCTGGTGCTCTCGCCCACCCGCACCTACGCCCCGGTGGTGAAGAAGCTGCTGGACGCCCTGCGCCCGGAGATTCACGGCATGGTGCACTGTTCGGGCGGCGCGCAGACCAAGGTGCTGCACTTCGTGGACGACCGTTGCCGCGTCATCAAGGACAACCTCTTCCCGGTACCCCCGTTGTTCCGCACCATCAAGGAGCAGAGCGGCACGGAGTGGGACGAGATGTACAAGGTGTTCAACATGGGGCATCGCCTCGAAGTCTACCTCTCGCCGGAGCACGCCGAGGAGGTCATCGCCATCAGCAAGAGCTTCAACATCGACGCGCAGGTCATCGGCCGCATCGAAGAAAGTGACAAGAAAGAACTGATTATCCGGAGCGAGTTCGGGGAGTTCAGATACTAACAACCAATTAGGAATTAACGGATATGAAGACATTCCGTTTCCGACACTTCAGCATCAGCCTCAACGGGGTGCTGGTGCTGGTTTTTCTGGTCAGCGCAGTGGTGGGAGCCGATGCCATACTTACTACGATAGACAATGTCCGCAACGCAGCCCCGTGGTGGCACACGGCATTCACTGCCGTGGAGAGTGTGGTATTTGTGACGGCTGCCGTTTGCTGCGTCCTCAAGGCATTGCAACCCCACCGGCCCGGCAGATTCCGCTTCTACCATACGGTGGCACTGCTCGCCTGCCTCCTCATCCTGGTGCGGCAAGCCTTCTTCCAATATGAGAAGCTATTCTTGGGCGACCCGCGTTGGCTGGATTGGATTGTCGGGCCTTTGTCCTTTGCCGGGTGGTGTTTCATCCTTTACATCATCTGGAGAATGCGCCACGCGAACAGGAACGGGCAGCAAGAAACAGTTTGAACAACAAAGCAACCGCATGATATGAACAAAAAGACCAAACGCAAATACTGGATAGCCGCCATCATCTGGCTGGTCACCATGGTGCTGGCCAACAGCATCAACGAGTACTTCCACGCCAGCCCGCTGATACGGGGCATCACCGTGGGCTTCTGGGTCGTGGCGGCCTACATCCTGTTCAAGGACCTGATGCAGCCAAGAATAGGGCGGAGGAAGGATGAGGAGGACTAATGAACGCGGAAGAAAGGAACAGCATACTCGGCGGCGTGTGGCTGCTGGCAGCCATCCTGGCAGGTGCAGGCATCGGCATATTGTCGGTCTACCTCGACTGTCCGTATCTGAAATATGTGGCCTACGCCTTTGCCGGTGCCAGCGGCGGAATCATTGGCGACAAGTATTTCTCCGGGCGGAAGATGAAGCGGAAGCCTTGGTGGAAGTGGGCCTTGGGCATTGTCTGCCTATTGGCCTTCGCCGGACTGCTGGCATGGATATTTAAGTAACCCGACAAGAGAAGAGATGAAAACCTCCTAAATCAACAAGATTATCATGTACCCAAAATCCCCGATTCGGGTACATGACAACTTTATCATGTACCCAAAATGCCGTTTTCGGGTACATGAGAATAGAATAACAAGCATAATGTAACAAGATATATGTCTGACAACAACACCCTACTCGAGAAACTCGACACCCTCGTGGCCCGCTACGAGGAAGTGTCCACCCTGATAACCGACCCGGCCGTCATCGCCGACCAGAAACGCTACGTCAAGCTGACGAAGGAATACAAGGAACTGGGCGACCTGATGAAGGCACGGCGGGAATACGTCCAGGTGCTGGGCGGCATCGACGAGGCGAAAGATATCATCGCCAACGAGAGCGACCCCGAGATGCGCGACATGGCCCGCGAGGAACTGGACAAGTGCGAGGCACGCCGCCCCCAGCTGGAAGAGGAAATCAAACTCCTGCTCATCCCCGCCGACCCGCAGGACAGCCGCAACGCCATCCTGGAAATCCGTGGAGGCACGGGCGGCGATGAGGCAGCACTCTTTGCCGGCGACCTCTTCCGCATGTACTCCAAATACTGCGAGCGCAAGGGCTGGCGGCTCGAAGTCTCCAGCGCCAACGAGGGCGCGGCGGGCGGCTTCAAGGAAATCATCTGCTCGGTGACGGGCGACAATGTGTACGGCACGCTGAAGTATGAGAGTGGCGTGCACCGCGTGCAGCGTGTTCCCGCCACGGAGACGCAAGGCCGCGTGCATACCTCCGCCGCATCGGTGGCCGTGCTGCCCGAGGCCGAGCCGTTCGACGTGGAGATAAACGAGGGCGAAATCAAGTGGGACACCTTCCGCAGCGGCGGCGCGGGCGGACAGAACGTCAACAAGGTGGAGAGCGGCGTGCGCCTGCGCTACAACTGGAAGAACCCC
>CASEKR010000109.1 GCA_949288585.1 uncultured Bacteroides sp.
AATTTAGAGGTTCTGTAGAAATCACGATTTGCTTCGTACTTCTCTACAAGTGTATGTATAATTCTTTTTATCTTTTGAATATCCATATTATTTTTCTTTAGGGAAAACCTCCCCAACTGTTTTGTTATTATTATCAACCCATGCGGTTGTTCCTTTGGCAATTATTTGTTCTGCCTTACTCTACCAAGACAATAATCCTCAAACTTTCACAAAAGTAACCTTTAATAACGGAAAATCAAATCTAACGGGAGAAAAAGGATGAAAAAATCCGCAAGCATCTAAAAAAAACGTGGGCAAGTTTAAGGTAAAACTTGCCCACGTTTAAGGTCGAATTTGCCCGCGTTTTATTTCGGGGTTCTACAGTGCTTTTTTATTTCGTGATTTCACATAAAAACAGGGTCCGTCAGGGCCACATTCCCTTATATGCATGTTTTTCCGAGAAATGTCTTCTCATAACCTTCGTAATGCTTTGTTATCAAGCCTGTTATGATGTATTTTTTAAGAGCTCTCTTCACTGATGTATCGCCGATTCCAATGTCGTTGGCCCCTAATTTGAACTCACTGTATTTGAATCTGTTGTTCATCTTTCTCAGTACAGGCAGAAGTTTGTAGTAATTTGTCAGCTTATGCCTTTTGGAACCTTCTTCCATCATGGTGGAAGTGTTCAGGGTGTGATTCATGCATGTAAGTACTATCTTCATAGCAGTATCAAAGTCTTCATCCGTACAAGTATACTCCTTAATCTGCCAACCGGACTCCAGAATTCTGAGGCCGCAAAGTACCATTGCCACTCTCAGTACTATCAGTCCGGTACGGAATATCACTCCGGTGATGTCAGGAGTATCCTCTGCTACTACCATACCAAGTTGGGCCTGAAAGGTTGAAGTATGTTTGTCCCACTGTTCACGGGTGAAGTTAATTGTGATTTCCTGACCGATGGTGTTGAAGAAATGTTCCTTCAACATTTGGGCCAGAGGCGAGAAAAGCTCTTCCACGTCAATGTTTCCATTACCGTCGAGCGGCGACTGTGAGATCCATTTATAGTTTGTACCCATCACATAGAAAAGGAATCGGCTGAACATGCCGTCTTCAATAGTTCGTATGAAGTTGACCAGCTGCTGTGGTGTACCGCTCATCATCAAGGCTAACCGCGGATTTTCAATCTCAACAGGTTCCTTATCGTTCTTGAAGCTCTGTCCCACTCTTTCGTGATGGAAATACATACGGATTTCTGCCGCATGTTTTCCATATTTAGTCTGCAGTGATTCTGAGAATTCATCTATCTCGGAAACAGGAAGTATGTTGCCATGTTTCTGCGAGCCTGCCATTTCGTGCAGCATCTGGCTTTTTGAGGTGTTTGCCTGTAGATAAAGTATATCACGTTCCACATCCTCAGGACGCAAATCCATATTGGGCTTTCTCTTCTCCTTCGATGCCGCCTTTAACTCAAGTTCCCATTCTACTAGTTTGTTTTCAAACTCCCTCTTGGCTGCCTTGTTTCTTTTCACAAGTTCGTTGTGGATAGGTTTGCCTAAAAGAGTGGCATACATGGCTACTCCCTTTCCGGAACCTGAACCTGCAAGGAAGCACATGTACAGATGGGCTGAATATTTCTTGTTTCCGTACATTGTTCTGAGCGAATGAAAGATTCCGCTGAGGATTGTTATGCACGACAGCAGGATTACGTCTCGCTCTCTATCGTTCTTTGCTATTACAAGCAGATTTTTGAGTGATTGTGGAAGGGTTGAAAATATAGGGCCAGGTATAGGGCCACATGTCTCGTCTATCACTTCGTTCTCATCTTTTTCATCCTCCTTATCAATCTTAGTATCAGGCATTTGTACCGGTGCTGCGTTTAGACATGCATTTATATTATACTTGTGGTCCCTTTGGCCCCGTTTTTCAGGCATTTTCCCGCCTTCCTCGCCATGCTCGTACCCCCACCGGATGGCACGTTCAATCTCCTTCGGGGTGATACCCGGCTGCACTCCGCGGGCGCATGCCACGTGGATGGCATAATCAAGCTGCCAGGACTGTACTCCACGCCAGCGGAGGTACTGTCCTAATTTGAGCATGGTGCGTGTGCGGCTGCCCTGCACGTAGGTGTTGTTGTAGAAGAAGCGGTTGATGCAGTCATCCACATCGGGGGCAGAGCCGGAATATCCTTGGGCGGCTTGATTTCTATTGGAACCCTCCGACTGACAGCCCAGGGATAGTGCCTGTGCTACGGGGTTGTTCAGATAGCGGAAGTCCTCGGAAGTGTCGGGACCTGTGGCAGGGACATAGTTCAGTGGGTTGTGCTCCTCGCCGTAGGGATAGACAGTGGCACTGGGGTTGTAGTAGGCATCGGGGTCGTAGGAAGCAAGGCTGGCACGGGCGAAGTCCTTGCAAGCCATGTCGAGGTCCAGACCGGTGATTTCGTGCAGACGTTCTGCCACCTGCTCGTAAGCCTGGCGGTAGACATCGATGTGGACGATACCGATGTTTGCCACCACACGCAGTCCGCGGCCTGATGCTGTGACGTGGACTGCCACTATCCACGGGAAGACCTCGAGGAGCTGCCGGGCGGCTTGGATCTGGTCGTCGCGCAGGTCGTCGAAGTCGAAGATGGCATAGCCCGTGCGGCCGGTGGTGTGCTTGAAGAAGCGTCCCTTGCGGCACTCGCCTGCCCATACCGCCGCAGGGAGCTTCATCTTCCAGTCGCGCGCCTTGTCCTTGTCGCCAAGCTTTATCATGGAGCGCACCTGGTCCACTGTGGGTTTGAACTTGCCGTCGCGGATGTCTCTTATCCATTCGGTGGCGTCGATTACGCCTTCAGCCTCTTTCGTCATGAGGCTGGAGAAGATTGTTATCTTCATGGTTTTTCAATTTTAAAATGATTAGTAATAAAGTTTGTCGGGGGTAAATGTATGTGGAATGCTGGAATGGCCAAATGTTAAAAACT
>CASEKR010000110.1 GCA_949288585.1 uncultured Bacteroides sp.
GTCAAAATGCTTCCTGGTAATGAATTGATTGATGCTTTGTCGACCTGCTATGATCAGGATGGTATAGATGAGACGATTGTCATTTGTCGTTCTAATAAATGGGCAAATATTTATAATCAAGGTATACGGTCACAGATTTTGTGGCGCGAGGAGGAATTGGAAGGAGGAGACCTTTTGATGGTAGCCAAGAATAACTATTATTGGACTGAGAAAGAAAAAGATTTGGATTTCATAGCCAATGGGGAGACGGCAGTCGTGCGTCGAGTGAGGCGTACGACAGATATGTACGGTTTCCGTTTTGCGGATGTCCTGTTGTCTTTTCCCGATTGGCAGGATGTCGAATTGGAAACTCGATTGTTACTTGATACGTTACATAGCGATGCACCAGCCTTGTCACGTGAAGACAATGAACGGCTTTTTCAGAGTGTACTTGAAGACTATGTTGACGTACCTTTGAAGAAGGAGCGGATGAAGAAAATGAAGGCTGATCCTTATTATAACGCTTTGCAGGTGAAGTATGCTTATGCGGTGACTTGTAGCGCAGGGTGGTCAATGGAAAAATGTATTTTTGGACCAGGGATATATTACGGATGATTACCTAACACCAGACTATTTCCGTTGGCTTTATACGGCTTTTACCCGGGCTACGGGGACGATTTACTTGGTCAATTATCCGACGGATCGTGTGGAGTAAGTTCGTGAGAAAGGAACGCTTGGCGTGTCATTTGCTGGCTAAGGAACGTTTGTACGATACCTCGTACGCTTAAATAAGTCAGGAAGGCCAGCCAGAGGGCATGGTTTCCCCAGGTATGATACAAGGCATAATACAGAAGGAAGAAGCAGCCAGCTGCTATTGCCATGGATTGTAGCATTCCTTTTGTGTTGGTAGCACCGATGTAGATTCCGTCCCAAATAAATGCAGTCATGCCGGCTATCGGAATAACCAAGGCCCATCCCAGATAGTTTTCGGAAGCTTCTATCACTTCTGTCTCATCAGTTAACAAGGCTAGGAATGTATTGCCGCCTGTGGCGTAGGCGATGGTGAACAATAAAGCCATGATGCCTCCCCATACGAACAAGTGTTTCTGTGTACAAGTGTATGCTGGGTAGTTCTGAGCTCCGATGTGTTTGCCGATAAGGGCTTCGCCTGCGTATGCAAATCCGTCCATTATATAGGAATAGAGTGTAAATAATTGCATTAGCAAGGTGTTGACGGCTAGTATAATTTCTCCTTGTTCGGCTCCGGCTGAGGTAAAGAACATGGTGACTGCAACCAGGCAGAGTGTACGTAAAAAGATGTCGCGATTTATTTGAAAGAAATGACACATAGCTTGTCGTTTCCATAGTCCTTTCCTACTGAAATGTTTCCATAAACCGCCATAATGTCGTATCCATAGTCCTATTCCCATCAGGAAACCTGCATATTGGGCTATTAGGGTTCCAAGTGCTACTCCCTCCACCTTTAGCCCGCCTATATATACCAGGCAAAGACTGGCAATGATGTTCACTACGTTTTGTGTGATGGCGATGATCATTGGAATGCGTGAGTTTTGCATCCCGATATACCATCCTGTGAGTCCATAGAGGCCCAGGGTAGCGGGAGCTCCCCAGATGCAGATGTAGAAATAGGTTGTAGCGAGTCTTTTAATTTCTTCAGTAGGATGGATAAAGAAGAAAGCCGCTTCTCTAATTGGAATCTGCAGGATGATGAGGGTAAGGGCGGCCATCATTCCGATGCCAACGGAACGGACTGCCATTTGAACAATCTCGTCCGCTAAATGTTTACCGTAAAGCTGAGCGGTCATACCGCTTGTCCCCATGCGCAAAAATGCGAAAACCCAATAGATGATGTTGAATAACATCCCACCTACTGCGATGGCGCCGATATAGGCAGCATTGCCTAGATGGCCGACAATAGTGACGTCTACCAGTCCCAGCAGGGGAACAGTAATGTTCGATACGATAGCCGGAAGGGCTATATTCAGTATTTGCTTGTCGGTCTCTTTCATTGCGTTTGCAAAGGTAGGCAGAAATGCTAAATAGAGAGAATTTTATTAATGATATTTGTCCAATATTTACTTGACTTTTAGAGGCGGATTGTCTAATTTTGTAGGCCTTCCAAAAAAAGGAAGAGAAACTGGATCTAAACTGACTATTTTTATGAAAATCTGGATGTTAATCATGTTCAGCATGTTTCCGCTTACAATGTTTTCCCAATCGGCGGACGTGCTATTGCGTAAAGTGGCTGATGCGCTTGCTTCGGGGCAAACGGGGTATGCTGTAAGTCTTTTCCGGCAGTCATGTCAGGCTGACGGGCATGAGGCGGAAATGTTTTATTGGACAGAGGTGGATAAGTCGGAGAATACGGCGCCACAGTTTGCTCGCGAGCTGGCTGAGCATTTTAAAGATGTTCGTAATTACACCAAGGCCTATTTGTTCTATAAAGAGTTATTACAGTATACTCCGGACAATGTGGATGTTCTTGTTTCATGTGCAGAGATGGAAGTACGTTGTGGAAAGGTGGCAGATGCAAAGGCTACTTATGAGCAAGTTGTGGCACTCGATTCGGATAATTTGCAGGCATGTAATTTTTTAGGCAGTTATTATTTCCTGAAATCTGAGGATGCGCGTAAAAAAATAGAGGAAGACTTCAAGAAGCTTTCTTCGCCTACCCGTATGCAATATGCCCGCTATCGCAACAATCTTTCATCACTTTTTGATTCGGGTTATTCTAAAGCCCGTGCTTATTTGCAACAAGTGTTGACGCTATTCCCCTCTTCCGAAGCGGGTAAAACTCTTGAGAAAATAAAGCTGGTTGAACAGGAAGTCAACAAATAATCTTTGTTGCTTCATAGTTTGACGGTATGGCTCGATTGGGTTAGAAACTGAGCACTACGCGGTCGCCCAGGCGCTTGGCCATGACGCTTTGTACTTCGCGCAACTCGCTGTATCGTTGCATGATGGCGTTGCATTGTGCCTCGTCCTGCACCACCTTGGGGTCCTGCAGGGCACGCATCATGTGCTTCAGTTCTTCGCTGACGATGGCATACTTGAAGTTGGTGGTGAGCAGCGGCACCAGTTCGTAGAGCCGTTCTTCGTCGGTTACAATCTTCTGATTCTTATAGTGGTATTTGCTCAGCTGGTAGCGGTCGCTGATGAGCTCCGTACTCAGGCGGCTGATGACAGGGTCGGGATGCGTCAGGAAGTAGTGCTCGGCTCGGAAGCCTTCGTCATGCAGGTGGGCGGCGGCTTCGGTCATCATCTGGCGGTGGAGCGGATTGTGGAAGGCCAGGTCGTCTTGCTGGAGGTCGGCCACCACAAACTCGATGACCTGGAGGTCGGCCACCACAAACTCGATGACCGTCACGGGGATTTCCTTGCCCTCTTCGTCGGTTACGTTGCACATGACGCGTTCGCCGTAACGAACCACCATCTGCAGGATGAGCCGTTCGTAGCGGTAGAATTCCTGCCCCTCCTTGCCCTCCTGGGGGATGAAGGAGGTGTAGCTGTCCGCTGCTTCCGCGGTACCCGTTGTCGGTATAGAAGAATCGTCGGGGAAGGGGGGGGCATAGGCCTCGGGCGGCAGCTCGTCTGCCGTAGGGGCGGGGATGTTGCCTGCCTGTGCCTGTGTATTGTCGGCCGGTTGTGGAGCAGCCGTAGTGCGGCGGCGTTCGCGTTCGCGCTGTTCGGCCTTGCGTTCGGCTTCCTTCTCGCGGCGCTTGGCTACTTCGGAGACGAGCAGGCGGTCTTCGACGTGCAGCAGCTGGGCACATTCCTTGATATACACGTCGCGCACAATGGCTTCGGGGATGACGGAGATGCTCTGTACGATGTTGCCTATCAGTTCGGCCCGGCGGATGGGGTCCTGGCCGGCGTCTTCCATCAACAGGTTGGTCTTGAAGCGGATGAAGTCCGTCTCGTGCTCGCGGATGAAGGCCTGGAACTCCGTGGAGTTGTGCTTGCGGGCATAGGAGTCGGGGTCGTCGCCGTCGGGCAGGAGGCACACCTTGATGTTCATCCCTTCTTCGAGCAGCATGTCG
>CASEKR010000111.1 GCA_949288585.1 uncultured Bacteroides sp.
GGTTTAGCGCAGAAAGCTTCGGGACAGGATACAGCCAGCATCTGTTATGCAGTAGATGCCAATTATGTGATGGCGCAAAAAATTGCTGCTTTGTCCTATAGTGATATGGCTTTGAAGGATATTGGCATCAAGAAAGCACTGCCTGAGACAGAAGAGGAGGCGCTGATATTTTTATATATGGCATCCTCACAGCTTTCACCAGAAAAGTATATGGAAGTATTAGAGGACTTTATCCGTCAGTATCCGAATAGTTCTGATGGTTACTTGCGTCGTGCATCACAACGTTTATTCACGTCGGACGATGAGGCTTCCATGAAGCTCGTGGTTGAAGACTTGGATCAGGCTCTGAAGGTGGCAGCAAAGAAAGACGATGTTCTTTTTAGCCGAGCCAAAATGATTTATAATTATGTTCTTTCTCATTCCGAGAAACCTTATGACGATTGGTCGTTTGACAAGGCTCTGGACGAAATCCGTCAGGCTATTGCCATTCAACCGTTGCCTGTCTATGTACAAACAGAAGGGGATATTCTTTATGCTAAAACCGATTATGCAGGTGCTTTGCAAGCTTATGAGAAGGTGAATCAGTCCGAGCTTGGATCGGCCGCCACACTCTTTACTACAGCTAAGATAAAGGAAGCAATGGGAGCATCGCCCGAAGAGGTTTTGGTCGTGATTGACAGTTGCGTGGCCCGATTCAGCAAACCTTATACGCAAGAGGCTGCTCCATATTTGTTGGAGCGTGCTCAGGCGTTGATGAAGGTTGGAAAAGCACGTAATGCCATGCTTGATTATGACGCATATTATGATGCAGTGAAGGGTAATGTGAACGATGTATTCTATTATTATCGTGAGCAGGCAGCCTTGAAAGCACGTCAATACCAGCGTGCTCTCGATGATTTGGCAAAAGCAATTGAGTTGAATCCGAAGGATTTGACCTATCGTGCTGAGTTGGCTGTTGTCAATATACGAGTAGGACGTAATGAAGAAGCTGTAAAGATTCTGAAGGAGGCTTTGGAGATAGATCCCAAATATGCTGAAGCTTATCGCTTAATAGGTATTGCTCAAATACAAATGAAGCAGAAAGCAGCTGCTTGTGAAAGCTTTGCTAAAGCAAAAGAATTGGGTGATCCTAATGTCGATGTCTTGATTGAGAAGAATTGTAAATAGGCTAGATTGACAAGAAAAGAAAAAGGATGCGCTTTTTGCGCATCCTCTTTCGGGGCTTTTCCCCCTTCTTAGTTAAGTCTAGGTATGAAAAAAGGTTATGAGTGAATATTGCTTTATGCATTCACTATTATAAATGCAGTTTGAGAAGAAATACTGCACAGTTAGAGAAAAATTTTTTTCTAACTGGAGAAAAATAAAGGTAAGATTAGAATTAAAAATTGAAAGCAACATGAAGAAAGTAATTTGTAGTCCGAAAGCACCTGGTGCCATCGGACCTTACAGTCAGGCTATTGAGGCCAATGGAATGGTGTTTGTATCAGGTCAGCTGCCCATTGATGCAGCTACAGGTGTAATGCCTGAAGGGGTTGCCGCGCAGGCCCGCCAGTCATTGGAGAATGTGAAGCACATTCTTGAGGAAGCAGGCTTGGGCATGGCCAATATCGTGAAGACTACCGTTTTTCTGGCCGATATGTCTCTCTTTGCTGACATGAATTCGGTATATGCCACTTATTTCGAGGGCGATTTCCCAGCCCGTTCGGCTGTAGCCGTGAAGGCGTTGCCCAAGGATGCCTTAGTGGAGATTGAGTGCATCGCGGTGCGCTAACAGGTCGGCCACAATGAAACTGCTGCCTCCCACGAAGATGAAGTCTTCGGGGAGGCTTTTGAGATTGAGTGCATCGCGGTGCGCTAACAGGTCGGCCACAATGAAACTGCTGCCTCCCACGAAGATGAAGTCTTCGGGGAGGCTTTTTTCTTGTGCGGCCCTGACGGCGGCGGGTACGTCGGGGTAGCATTCTCCCTTCAATCCGGCCTCTTCGGCCTGTCTTTTCACTTCTTCGGCGGGCAGGGCACGCTTCACGCTGGCTTGGGTGAAGTAATAGACGGCGTCACGTGGCAACATGGCCAGCACGCCGCGGATATCCTTGTCGTTCACCATGCCCATGACGATGTGCAGGCGGCGGTAAGTCTGTTGTTTGAACTGCTCCACAATGTAGCGGATGCCGCCCACGTTGTGTCCTGTATCGCAGATCAGGGTGGGAGCATCCTGAAGCTTTTGCCAGCGTCCCATGAGTCCCGTCAGACGGGTGACGTGCGCAAAGCCGCTCCTTACGCTGGTGCCGTCAATGCGGTAACCGGCTTCCTTCAACAGGGGCAGGGCGGTGAGGATGGTCTGTTTGTTCTTCTTCTGGTAGAGTCCTTTCAATTCGAATTCGATGCCCGGGTAGTCTTCGCGGTCATAGTCCTCGGCAAAGTAGATAGGGGCGTGCATCTCGGCTGCCTTGGCCAGGAAGACAGGCTTCGTCTCAGGAGTCGTTTCGCCGATGACTACGGGCGTACCTTCCTTGATGATGCCTGCCTTCTCGCCCGCTATCTGTGCCAGCGTGTGACCTAGGAACTGCACGTGGTCGAAGCTGATGTTGGTGATGATGCACAAATCAGGCCGGATGATGTTGGTGCAATCCAGCCGTCCGCCCAGACCTACCTCGATGACGGCCACGTCCATCTGCTCGTCGGCAAAATAGCGGAAAGCCATGGCGGTGGTCAGTTCGAAGAACGACGGGTGGAGCGGTTCGAAGAAAGCTCGTTCCTTCTCCACAAAGTTCACGACGTATTCCTCTGATATGGGTTGCCCGTTCACGCGGATGCGTTCGCGGAAGTCCACCAGGTGTGGCGACGTGTAGAGGCCCACGCGGTAGCCGCTCTCCTGCAGGATGGCGGCCAGGGTGTGCGAACAAGAACCCTTGCCGTTGGTTCCCGCCACGTGGATGGTGCGGAAGCAGTGGTGCGGGTGTCCGAAGTGTTCGTCCAGGGCGAGTGTGTTCTCCAGTCCTTCCTTGTAAGCCGCACTACCTACCTGTTGAAACAGGGGAGTACTGTTGTATAAGTATGCTAAAGTGCTCTGATAGTCCATCATTTGAAATATTTAACTGGAAACAAATCCTTTCTATCTACTAATTTGTTATCTTTAAAGGCAACAAAGATAGCGGTTCATTCCCTATCTTCGTCGGACAAAGATATTAACTATTTAAATCTTATGAGTTATGGGAGCGAAGAAAAATTTTGTAATCGACACGAATGTCATTCTGCATGACTATAAGTGTCTGAAGAATTTCCAAGAGAATGATATTTATCTTCCCATTGTTGTACTCGAAGAACTGGACAAGTTCAAGAAAGGCAACGAGCAGATTAACTACAACGCCCGTGAGTTTGTCCGCGAGCTGGACGAAATCACCGACGACAATCTTTTTACAAAAGGAGCTCCTTTGGGTGAAGGCTTGGGTAAACTGTTCGTCGTGACGGGTAACGTGGACTCCAAGCGTGTGTACGATTCCTTCCCCGAACACAAGCCCGACCATCAGATTCTGGCCGTGACCGACTGGCTGATGACGAAGCATCCCAAGACGAAGTCCATTCTTGTCACCAAGGATGTCAACCTGCGGATGAAGGCACGTTCCATCGGTATTCTGTGCGAGGATTACATCAACGACAAAGTCATCAATGTCGATATCTTCGAGAAGTCCAACGAAGTGTTTGAAGGAACCGACCCCGCGTTGATCGACAATATCTACTCCGCCAAGGAGGGTATCGACATCAGTGAGTTTCCTTTTAAGGACATCATCCATCCCAACGAGTGCTTTGTGCTGAAGAGCGACCGCAATAGCGTTCTGGCTCGCTATAACCCATTCAGCCACAGTATTTTCCGCGTCAACAAGTCGAAAAACTACGGAATCGAGCCGCGCAACGCCGAACAGAGTTTTGCCTTCGAAGTACTGAATGATCCCAATATCAAGCTCGTGGCACTCACGGGTAAGGCCGGTACGGGAAAGACCCTCTTGGCCTTGGCCGCTGCCCTGCGTCAGATGAACGAATACAAGCAGATTTTGCTGGCTCGCCCCATTGTGGCCCTGTCCAACAAGGACATCGGCTTCCTGCCTGGTGATGCTAACGAGAAGGTGGCGCCCTACATGCAGCCTCTGTTCGACAACTTGAACGTCATCAAGCACCAGTTTGCTGCCAGCTCCAGCGAAGTGAAGCGTTTGGAGGACATGCAGAAGAGCGATCAGCTCGTCATCGAGGCCTTGGCCTTCATCCGCGGGCGAAGCCTGAGTGAGACCTACTGCATCATCGACGAGGCGCAGAACCTGACGCCCCATGAGATAAAAACTATCATCACCCGTGCGG
>CASEKR010000112.1 GCA_949288585.1 uncultured Bacteroides sp.
TTATGAAGAAGACAACAACCATCATCATCATCGTAGTCATCGCCGTGCTGGCCGTCTGGGCCGTGACGGGTTACAACAGCCTCGTCGGCATGGACGAAGGAGTCAGCAACCAATGGGCCAACGTGGAAACGCAGTACCAACGTCGCGCAGACCTCATCCCCAACCTCGTGAACACCGTCAAGGGCTATGCCGCCCACGAGCAGGAGACGCTGGAGGGCGTGGTGGAAGCCCGCAGCAAAGCCACGCAAATCAAGGTGGACCCCGCCGACCTGACGCCCGAGAAGCTGGCCGAATACCAGGCCGCGCAAGGCCAACTGGCCACCGCCCTGGGCAAGCTGCTGGCCATCACCGAGAACTATCCCGACCTGAAGGCCAACCAGAACTTCCTGGAGCTGCAAGCCCAACTGGAAGGCACGGAAAACCGCATCAACGTGGCACGCAAGAACTTCAACGACGCCGCGAAGGAGTTCAACACCGCTATCCGCCGCTTCCCCAAGAACATCCTGGCCGGGCTGTTCGACTTCGAGAAGCGCGCCTACTTCGAGGCACAGGCCGGGGCAGAGACGGCGCCTACGGTGGAGTTTTAAGGGAAATGCATTTGATATTCCGATAAATAGCTGTATCTTTGCAGAGTATGAAGAAAGAAATCGGCAAATGGTTGATGGATGTGGCGAAGTATATGGTGACAGCCATCCTACTTTCATCCATCTTCAGCGACCTGCAAAACACATGGATGTACGTAGGCATCATCCTATCAATCATAGGCATATTTGCCCTTGGCCTTTGGTTTATAAAAGATAACAGAAAGGAGGAATGATATGATCAATGCTTTTTTAGTCACAGGCTCTGTCCTGCTTATCGGGATCGTCGCCTTTATCTATTTTTACATTCAAGACAAGAAAGGAAGGCAACAAGCAAAAAGTCATCTTTAAAAAAGAACCGGAAGCCCCATCGGACACTTCCGGTTCTTTTTTGTGCCTCAACGGATGAAGTTCGTCCTTACCCCCGGCTCCGCCTGCGGGAAGTCAATCCCCGCCCGACGGCCCGCCTCGATGCAACGCAAGAGCCACGCCATGTTGCGGCCCAGCGTGCGCATGGTCTGCATGCCCTCCAAGTCCTGGCGCACCTGGTCGGGCGTGTTGCCATGCACCTGGTTCCAGTATTGCGACGAGACGACGGGCATGGAGCTGATGGTCAGGTATTTGTTCAGTTGGTCGAAGGCGGCGGAAGCACCACCCCGGCGGCAACTGACCACTACTGCCCCGGGCTTGCCTGCAAAGACGCCCCGGCGGTTGCCCGCATAGAAGGCGCGGTCGAGAAACGAGGTGATGGTCCCGCTGGCCGCCGCATAGTGCACGGGCGAACCGAACACGAACCCGTCCGCCTCAGCCGCCTTGTCCAGGAACTCATTCACAATATCATCGCGGAAACACCGCTTCTCCTTGGCGCAACTGCCGCAACCGATGCACCCCGCCAGGGGATGCACGCCCAACCACACGATTTCCGTCTCCACACCCGCCTCGCGCAGCATCGAGGCCACCTCTTCCAATGCCGTATAAGTGCAGCCCTCGCGGTGGGGACTGCCATTTACTAAAAGAACTTTCATAACCAGTCAGTCTATTTATCGTTTAACCGGCACAAAGGTACGCATTCCCCGGCAAAGCGGCAAGAGGCGGCCAAGATACTGGGAAGAGGATGTCGTGCCAGTAGGAAAAGCCCGCAAAGAAGGCTTGTTTATTTTACTAAAAAGGCTTATTCGTTCTACCAAAAAGGCTTTTTAGTCTGACGAAAAAGGCTTATATTTGCAACGAAAAAGGCTTTTTCGTATACTTATGCCAGTACAAAGACCGCCTCTTGGCAGAGACAAGGCCGTCTCTTCCTCCCACGGGGACAGTCATCGGGAAGCCTCAGCACGTATTAACCAACTATAAAAGAGAAGATTATGTTTTTCAAGAAATGCCGACTGAAGATTGGAGACAAGTTCAAGTGGTTTCCCCGCGCCGTGACCTTCACGCGCCACCCCGCCACCACCAAGGACGTGGCCGCCCGCATCGCCCGCATGAGCACCGCCTCGCCGGGCGACGTCCACCTGGTCCTGACCTGCCTGCCCACGGTGATGGCGCAGTTCATGGACGAGGGGCGCCCGGTGCACATCGACGGGCTGGGCTCCTTCCACTTCAAGCTGTCCTGCGCCGGGCGCGGCGTGGATTCGCCGGACGAGGTGGACCGCAAGCAAATCAAGGCCGTGCGCGTGCAGTTCCTGCCCGAACGGCAAGGCCGGGGAAAGCAGATGCGCCGCCCGCTGACGGAGGGCATCACGCTGACGGAATGGGGAAACTTGCAAGAAATGAAGAAGGAAGAGTGAAGAATGAAGAATTATCGCTACCTTTGCAAAC
>CASEKR010000113.1 GCA_949288585.1 uncultured Bacteroides sp.
CCCAGTATCACTACTTTTACCTTGTCGAATGGCGTGGCATCGAATGCGGCGAAAATCTCACGCCCCGGTGGGAACACCTGATGGTGGCGGTATTCGTCGTGGACAAAATCTACAAGTTGCCTAAAATAAGGCTGTTCCCACTCATCGGCAAGCTCGTTGCGCCAACTGTCTTCTATTTTGACGGTCATAAAAATCTGTTGAAATATTTGCTATTGTATTTGCAAAGCTACAAATATATTATTACTTTTGCCAACCGAAAACGCAAAACCACCGAAATTTTGCTTTTTCAGTATGGCGAAAGCCGATGAGCACCCATAGTTCAATGGATAGAATAAAGGATTCCGGTTCCTTCGATTAGGGTTCGACTCCCTATGGGTGTACTCAGTGCGCATTGTAGCAAGCTTAAAAGAACGTAAAACATCGAATTTCAGCGTCATCGCGAAATTCGATGTTTTTTGTAGTGCTTTACAGTTCGTTTTGATTTGCCAAGAATAGTACATAAATTTGGAGTCAGCGGAAATTAGGGGTCAGCGGATTTTCCCGGTTGGCGGAGCGGCTCAATCAAGAATATAGAGTAACTTTGCGTCATGGAACCTACCAAGCTACTTCGCGCCATCCTTCCGGTAACTTTGCGTCATGGAACCTACCAAGCTACTTCGCGCCATCCTTCCGGATGTGCTGATAGACAATTTTGACGTTGTAAACTTCGAGAAGACCGATTCCCGTTTCGACATCTGGCTTGACGAGAAGAAAGTGCAGATGCGCGAAGACAAGAAGGCCTCCTCGGTGATATCGCATGGATTCGGCGAATACCATGCCATCCGCGACTTCCCCATCCGGGGCCGCTCCACATACCTGCACGTGCGCAAGCGCAAGTGGCTGGACAAGGAAACGGGCGAGATATTCAGCTATGACTGGGAACTGTCCGAGTACGACGAGACGCACTTGAACGCCGAGTTCGTCTCTTTTTTAAAAGGAGGAGATTGAATCCACGCCGGTGAGCATCTCCACGCTCGCCGCCCGCAACGGCCTCGACGGGCAGACGCTGCGCAAGCAGTACAAGGAAAAAATCAGCGGTTACCGCAGCTGGGAGCAGCTGGGGCATTCGGCGGAATACGTGCTCTTCCCGGACAACATCGGCGGGGACATGAGCCTCGACGAGACCTGCCTGTCCAGCGGCGAGGTCTATACGGTCCTGACCAACAAGGCCGGACGCGGCAGGAAAGGGACGCTGGCCGCGATGGTGCGCGGGGTGGCCCCCGACACGGTGTCCGCCATACTCAGGCTCGTCCCGCTGGAAGTACGCCGCAGGGTGAAGACCGTGACCACCGACCTGTCGTCGGCCATGATGCTCACCGCCAGGACCGTGTTCCCGGGCGCCAGGCTGGTAAACGACCGTTTCCACGTGCAGCGGCTCATGGCCGAGGCCATCGACCACATGCGGATAGACTTCCGCTGGGAGGTGCTCGCCCAAGAGAACAAGGCCATCAAGGAACTCCGGGCCAGGCGCAGGGCCGCGCGCACGCGGCGGGAGAAGAACCTTGTCGGGGAATGGGAGCCGGAACGGATGGAGAACGGCGAGACCAGGCCGCAGGTCATGGCGCGCAGCAAACACCTGCTTCTCACCCACAAATCCAAATGGAACGCGCAGCAGCGGGAAAGGGCCGGCGTGCTGTTCCGGATGTTCCCCGTGCTGGAGAGGGCGTACAACCTCTACCTTGAACTTGTGGACATTTTCAACAGGAAGTCCGCCCCTGCCGCGGCAAGGCTTAACCTCGCCAGATGGTACAACCGCGTGGAAGCATTCGGATACGACGGATTCGGCAAGGTCGTTGAAACCTTTGAAAACCACAATGACACCATTGTCAACTACTTCGAGGACAGGCTGACCAATGCATCCGCAGAATCTTTTAACGCCAAAATCAAGGCTTTCAGGTCTCAATTCAGAGGCGTGGGGGACATAAGCTTCTTCATGTACAGGCTTGCCACTCTATATTCTTGATTGGGCCGTTCCGCCAACCGGGAAAATCCGCTGATCCAAAGTTTTGCCAATGACTGGCTGCGATACCTCGATTGAAACAACAATATATTGAAAAGGCAGAAAAGCGGCGACAATGCTGCCCACTTTTCTGCCTTTTCAATATGCTTCGGCAATCTATGCTGCTTCTTACATTGTCAGCACTATGCCGTTGTCCTCCACCATCTTGCGAAGGTTCAGAATGGCGTAGCGCATACGGCCAAGCGCGGTGTTGATGCTCACATTAGTCAAGTCGGCAATCTCCTTGAAACTCATATCCTTGTAATACCGCAATAGCAACACATCTTGCTGGCTCTTGGGCAAAGCCTTCACCAGCCGGCGCACGTCGGAATGGATTTGGTTGCGCACCATCCAGTCCTCGACAGTCTCGTCGCACAGCTCACGGTCGTTAAGCAAGTCATAGTCGGCACAGTCGCACGACTGCACGTTTTCCGACTTTTCCTGCCTGTAATAGTCTATTATCAAGTTGTGCGCAATGCGTGTAATCCATGCCGCAAACTTTCCATTTGCAGCATACCGCCCACTATTGATGGTAGTTATGGCCTTTATGAATGTTTCCTGAAATATGTCGTTGGCCAATTCGGCATCCTTGACAATGTGAAAAACATAAGAAAACAACTTGACCTTATATTTCTCAATCAACACATCGAAAGCACGATTGTCTCCATCGATGTACAATCCCACCACCTCGTCGTCGGCAAGAGAAAATAGTTTGTTCATTACTAAACGAGGTTACAGTTAATAAGTAATGATTTTCCTATAGGCACTAAGAATTAATTGTTAA
>CASEKR010000114.1 GCA_949288585.1 uncultured Bacteroides sp.
CACAACCGGTTCGCTTGTATCGTTGATGCGTGCATCCAACATTAGGAAGTGTCCCTGCTTCTTGTATCCCTGGTGCATGTCGTCGTTGAACGTGAAGGGAATGTGATATTCACCTGCCGGGTGGAGTTGGCGGCAGAGAGGTGATTCATGGGCATACATCGCGTAGACGTCGGCCGCCTTGCGGATGGCGGCGGTGGTGGCGGTATCTACGCCCTGTGTCTGTAGTTGTTCGGCGAGGCTCTGCATCAGGGCTGCGGCTTCCTCGTAGCGGCCGCAGCGCGTTAGATTGGTGGCCATCAGCGAGACCATGTGCACGGAGTTTTGTCCACCTATTTCTTCCTGATGTTCGTTCAGCACTGTGCCGATGGCGACGCAAGCCGAGTCGGGGCGATTGAAGTAATGGGCGGTCAGGGCTGTGCCCATCTGGTAGAGCAGAGGGCTGACGGAGTCGCGAGGCGTTTCGTCCATTGTTTGTTTCAGCTCGAACCAGTTGCTTTCATTGATCAGGGTGCCGATGTGCTGGTCGGCGGTTTGTGCGGAGACGGTTTGCACGGTGGCCAGGCAGAGGGCCAGGAGTAATTTCTTCATGATGTCGTCGTTTGGAGTTTTCAGACCAAAGATGACAATTTTGCTTCAGCGTGCCAAGGAATCAGTCTTATTTAGTCTTAACAGGCCGGAAAAAGAGGGGCGCCGGAGCGGGAGCATGTCTTCCGTTCCGGCGTGTTCGTTCACTTCCATCGCTCCGCTCTGCGTCGCACCGCGGTGTGGAGCCATGGGCACATTTCAATTCTTTCAAAGGCAGGTCCAGGTCCTGTGGCAGGGCATGTCAGAAGTACACGTTGACAGAGAGGTAAAGGTACTCCGTGTTGTCCTTGTCTGTTTCGAAGTAGACTTTGTCCTCTCTTGCCAGCCAGCCGATGGCGGCATTCAAGTCCCTGTCCGTCAGTCCGGAGGCGGTTTTCAGGTCTTCATAACTCCATCGCTTGCCGTTGTTCAGCAGTCGCCAGACGATGCCTGCATTGTTTCCAATGGTACTTTTATCCATAATTCAACCGATATAATAGTTTAACTCGATGTATATGATGTTTCTTCTTCCGACTTTGGTTTCATCTATCGTCAGTTTGCCTTCACGGGCCAGCCAGCCGATGGACGCATTGATGTCTCTGTCCGGTAGGCCGGTTGCCTTTTTGATTTCCAGATAGTCCCATTTTCGGTTCTCACTCTGGAGCAGTCTCCAGATGATTCCTGCGTTTTCACCGATACTTTGTACATTCATAAGCAAAAAATTTAAGAGGTTAATTTTATGTCTTATCTTGTTTACTGGCATCCCGTATGCCTTTCCTTTAGCAAAATTCAGCTGGAAGGTCGTCCGTTTTGTCCCCATGTTCCAATTTCCCTTTCCTGTGTCGGATATTGAACTTTTGTCATGGATAAACAGTTTCTCCCAGCAATCTGTTACAAAATTATACTTTTCTTTTAATAAAACAATTTTATTCTCTCTTTTTTCTTGAAAACTTCTGGTCTTTGACTGATTTTGTGCCGGTGGGTATGGGTTGTCGGGAAGTCATTTTGCAAGAATGTTTCAGGGAGAGGTCGCAGAAGGCGGATTTGTGTGTTGGGGAAGTACTGAAAGAAAAAGTCCCGGCCGGCAGGATTTTCCTGCTGCTCCGGGACTGCTTCAGTTGTAAGATGTGAGGTTGGTAAATAATAAATTATGCGTCAATGTTGGCGTATGTTGCATTCTTTTCGATGAATTCGCGTCGCGGACCTACGTCTTCGCCCATCAGCATGGAGAAGATGTAGTCGGCCTCGGCGGCATTCTCGATGTTGACTTGCTTCAGCATGCGGTTTTCGGGGTTCATGGTCGTCTCCCACAGCTGTTCGGGGTTCATTTCACCCAAACCTTTGTAGCGCTGGGTGTGGATGGCATTCTCCGAACCGCCGCCGTAGGTGTCGATAAACCGCTGGCGCTGCTGGTCGGTCCAGCAGTATTCCTTCACCTTGCCTTTGGTGCAGAGGTAGAGCGGGGGAGTAGCGATGTACAGGTAGCCCTGCTGGATAACTTGTGGGAAGTAACGGAAGAACAACGTCATGATCAGCGTGTCGATGTGAGATCCATCGACATCGGCATCGGTCATGATAATCACTTTCTTGTAGCGCAGCTTGTCGATGTTGGCTTCCTTGCTGTCTTCGCCGTTCAGGCCGAAGCGGATACCCAATGCCTGAGATTTTACCACGCAGGGGTAGGATGGCCTGGAAGGTACGGTTGCGGCCTTGCTTGGCCGATCCGCCTGCCGAGTCACCCTCGACGAGGAACAGTTCGCATTCGTCGGGGTCCTTGCTGGAGCAGTCGGCCAGTTTGCCCGGCATGCCACCGCCGCTCATAGGCGATTTGCGTTGTACGGACTCACGAGCCTTGCGGGCTGCTACACGGGCAGTTGCGGCAAGTATCACTTTGTCGACAATCAGTTTG
>CASEKR010000115.1 GCA_949288585.1 uncultured Bacteroides sp.
GCTGGACGCAGTGAAGGAACGCCTGGACTGCGAGCACGGCATCGTGCTGAACAACCCGCCCTTCACGCGCTACGTGGTGGAATACGGCGAAATCTCCACTTACCCCGCCGGCTACAAGGAGAACGCGGGCATCTTCTGCCACAACAACCCGTGGGTCATCATCGGCGAGACGGTGCTGGGCCGGGGCGACCGCGCTTGGGAATATTACCGCAAGATATGCCCCGCCTACGTGGAGGAAACGCACAGCACGCTGCATAAGGTGGAGCCGTACGTCTACGCGCAGATGGTGGCCGGCAAGGACGCCGCCCGCCCCGGCGAAGGCAAGAACAGCTGGCTGACGGGCACGGCGGCCTGGAACTGGTATGCCATCACGCAGTTCATCCTGGGCATCAAGCCGGGCTACGAGGGGCTGGAAATCGACCCGTGCATCCCCGCCGACTGGAAGGGCTTCCGCATCCGCCGCCGCTACCGGGGCGCGGAGTATGACATCCGCATCTCGAACCCCGCAGGAGTCTGCCGGGGCGTCCGGAGCCTCACGGTGGACGGCGCGACGGTCGAGGGCAACGTGGTGCCGCTGCAAAAAGGCGGAACCCATGCCGTAGAAGTCACGCTCGGATAGAAACAGGGACGCGCCCCGCGTCGGTTCCCGACGACGAGCCTCGTCTGCCGCAGACGGCGAGGCTCGTCTGGGGCAGACGGCGAGGCACGTCTGGTGCAGACGACGAAGCACGCCTGGTGCAGACGACGAAGCACGCCTGGTGCAGACGACGAAGCACGCCTGGTGCAGACGGCAAAAGCCTCATCACTTATTATTCTTCATTCGTTCATTCATCATTCTTCATTCCACCATGATTCCACCCATCTATTCCCCCGCCTCCGACCGCTACGAGAGCGGCATGAAGTACCGCCGTTGCGGGCGGAGCGGCATCCTTTTGCCCGAGATTTCCCTGGGCTTCTGGCACAACTTCGGCGACGTGGATACCCTGGCCCGCTCGCAGGCCATCGCCCACTACGCCTTCGACCACGGCATCACGCACTTCGACCTGGCCAACAACTACGGCCCTTCCTACGGCTCGGCCGAGGAGACCTTCGGGCTGCTGATGAAGAAATCCTTCGCGCCCTACCGCGACGAACTGTTCATCTCCAGCAAGGCGGGCTACGACATGTGGCCCGGCCCCTACGGCAACTGGGGCTCGCGCAAGTACCTGATGAGTAGCCTCGACCAGAGCCTGCGGCGGATGAACCTGGACTACGTGGACGTGTTCTACACCCATCGCTTCGACCCCGACACGCCGCTGGAGGAGACACTCCAGGCCTTGGTAGACATCGTGCGCCAGGGCAAGGCGCTCTACAGAAGAACGGCACGGGCTTCATCGCCTTCTCGCCCCTGGCACAAGGGCTGCTGACCAACAAATACTTAGGGGACAGCATCCCCGCCGGCTCGCGCATGGCGCGGGACACGTCGCTGAAGGAAAGCGTGCTGACCCCCGCCCTGCTCTCCCGGCTGAAGAGGCTGGACGAACTGGCCGCCCGGCGCGGGCAGACGTTGGCAGAGATGGCCTTGGCCTGGGTGCTGCGCGACGAGCAGGTGACTTCCGTCATCATCGGCGCCAGCAGCGTGCAGCAGTTGGACGACAACCTGAAGGCGTTGCAGAACACCCGCTTCAGCGACGAAGAACTGGAAGAAATCGACCGGCCGTAGGGAGCCATGCGCCGAGTGCACCCCGTGTTTCTCCCGAGCGCACTCCGCGCTTCTCCCCAATGCACTCCGCGCTTGCCCCGCGTACGGAGGAAACAAGAAACCGGCGGGATATCCCCCGCATATTCTATTAATCAATTTAAAAAACAAACTTTTATGAAAAACAAACTTCTGACGAAATGCGTGCTTGCCGCCTGCGCCCTCGTGGGCCTCGGAAGCGCGCAAGCACAAGATTACCAACTGACATCGCCCGACGGCCAGCTGACCATCGGCATCCACACCGACGGCACGCTGCAATGGTCCATCCAGCACGACGGCACGCAGGTGCTGCTACCTTCGGCCATCGCCATCGAAGGCCGCGAAGAAGCATCGCCCAAGAAAACCATCGGCTTCGGCGAAGGAGTGAGGGTGCGCAAAGCCACGCGCGAAGAGGTGCGCGCCTCGTTCGCCACGCCTTTCTACAAGAAGGCCGAAGTGAAGGACGAATACAACGCGCTGACGCTACGGTGCCGCGACGGGTTCAGCGTGGAGTTCCGCGCCTACGACGACGGGGCGGCCTACCGCCTGCTGTCCGACCGACGCAAGCCCTGGCTGGTGACGAGCGAGACTGCCGACTTTAACTTCGCGAAGGACCACCCCGCCTTCATCCCCTACGTCAACGACAACCGCAACGGCGAGCGTTACAGCTTCTCCTTCGAATCGTACTACGCCGAAGTGCCCCTGTCGCAGATGATTCCCGACTCGCTGGCCATCACGCCCCTCCTGGTCGAGCTGGAAGGCGGCAAGAAAGCGGTGGTCATGGACGGCGGGGTCGTGGACTATCCCGGCATGTTCCTCACCCTCAACGAGCAGACCAAGCAGGGCGTGCAGGCCCACTTCGCGCCCGTGCCGACAGAAACCTTCATCGGCGGGCACAACCGCTTTAACCTCGTCCCCTCGAAACGCGCGGACTACATCGCCCGCATCGGCGGACCGCGCGCCCTGCCCTGGCGAGCCGTATTAGTGACCACCAAAGACACGCAACTGGCCGACAACGACATGGCGCAGCGTCTGGCCCCGCCCTGCCGCATCGCGGACACGTCGTGGATCAAGCCCGGCAAGGTGGCATGGGACTGGTGGAACGCTTGCAACCTGACCGGAGTCGACTTCAAGGCAGGCATGAACACCCCGACGTACAAGGCTTACATTGACTTCGCCGCGAAGCATAAGCTGGAATACATCATCATCGACGACGGATGGAGCACCAGCGAATCGCTGACCGAAAACCTCAACCCCGACATCGACCTGCCCGCGCTCGTCGCTTACGGCAACGCGAAAGGGGTGGGCATCATCCTCTGGGCAGCCTGGCGGAACGCCGCCCGCAACACCGAGGCCGACTTCGCCCACTACGAGCAGCTGGGTATCAAAGGCTTCAAGATAGACTTCTTCGACCGCGACGACCAGCCCGCCATGCAGTCCATCGAGCAGATTGCCGCCTGCGCCGCCCGCCATCACCTCTTGCTGGACCTGCACGGCATGAAGCCCTTCGGCCTGCAACGCGCCTACCCCAACTTGGTGAACTTCGAAGGCGTCAAGGGCTTAGAGAACTGCAAGTGGGAGCCCACCGTCAACGGCGTGCCCCAGCATGACTT
>CASEKR010000116.1 GCA_949288585.1 uncultured Bacteroides sp.
TCCTTTTCCTTTACGACATTGAGCAGCAGACGGTATAAATCCGTAGCAGGCATATCGAGGCGGTTCATAAGGATGTGCCTTGCCCAATATGCCCACCGTTCCTCCTCCGTCTTGAATGGATAAAACGCAGAGGAATACATATCTGTCAGGCCGTATTTCGCTATGAAGTCCGTGAAGTTGTCCGTGAAGCGCTTTCCGCTATATGTAATGCCTGCCGCAGCCGAAAGCCCGGCTCCAGCACCGATGACCACGAAATCCGCACGGTCGAGAGCGTTGCGCAGTCTGAGCAACCTGCTCTCATAGCTTTCTTTGACAATCGCCTTATGGCAAAAGTCCTCTGTAAATGGATAAATCCTCATCTTTGAATACATTGAATACAACCGTCTGAATATAAGAAGCCGTTTATCTGTGCCGCCCGTTCCTGCGGGAAGCCGAACTCTCCCGTGGATATGCAGCAAAAGGCGATGCTTGCCAGTCCGTGTGCTTCTGCCAATTCAAGGCAGGAACGGTAACATTCCGCCAATTCCATTTCTTGCCTTGGCGTGGGTTTACCGCCACGCACAATCGGGCCGACCGTATGCAGCACATACCGCGCAGGCAGGTTATAGCCTTTGGTTATCTTGGCGCACCCTGTAGGCTCCGGATGCCCCTGCGCCTGCATCAGTCTGTCGCACTCTAGACGCA
This sequence comes from uncultured Bacteroides sp., assembly GCA_949288585.1. Taxonomy (GTDB): domain Bacteria; phylum Bacteroidota; class Bacteroidia; order Bacteroidales; family Bacteroidaceae; genus Bacteroides. The sequence goes on from CASEKR010000116.1 coordinate 685, forward strand.
ACTGTACGCCTGCCGCCGAATGGATGGCGTTGTCTATACAACGGTGCAGAGGCACGAAACAGCCTAATAGAGCGTTGTTGGCGGCATTGACTATAGCGTCCGCTTGTAACCGGGTTATATCTCCCTGCCATACCCGAAGCCTGCTGTCCGATTGGCACGGCGGTATATCCGACAAGGCTACGATACCTTTATCTGCCAGTTGTTGTCTCAATTCGGCATCCTGCGCTTGCAGGAACTCCGGACTTACAGGCTGCGGAGGGCGCACATTGAGCAAAGCCCGCATCATGGTCTGTTGCGTTTCCAGCGCTTCAGGTACCCGCCACCCGGCATATTCCTCCCGTTCGGCAAGCAGAGTCCGGAGTATGTACCGCAAATTCTCAATCCTGCTCACTGTATTCATAATGCTCAAAAGCGGGAGGTGTCGGTGTCAGGTCGTAATAATCCAATTTAGATTTCACGTGCCACGTCATCCGATACATCAAACACAGCACGTCCGGTCACCCGCACGGATACATTGCCGTCCATGGCGAGCAGCTCGATGTTGGGGTTCTCCTGCAGTTGGCGGTACACTTCCTTATGCGGAGAAGTTGCGAAGTAAAGAGTATGCCCTTCCTGTTTCATAATCTGGAACACCCGGATTTTGGGTTTGTCCTGCTCCACGGTGGCAAAAGCCACATCCTTATGACTGCTTAGAAATTCAAATGCCTTTTCCATGATTGAAGTCATCCATTGATTGAAAAAGGCTTCGGACGGTGCTTGAAGTCACACTGTCCGAAGCGTCATCACTCAGTATGCATTATTTGTAGAGGGCTTTGCCCAAATCTTCCAATCCGGCTTCTCCGGGAAGTCCGGGCCATGCCTGTTTCATGGCATCCGTGAAAGCCTCTGCCGTTTCGTTGGCCGCAAGCAGCTCCTTCATCTTTTTCAGATAGGCGATCTTGAACTCCACCGCATCGCGTGTGGCAGCACCGCCGTGTCCGCCGATGAACAGCACCGCACCCGAAGCCAATGAGTTTTCAGCTTCCGCAATCTCAGCGTCAATTGCCGCAGGTGATGATATCTGCAGGTGGCTGACATGCGCCTTCGCAGGAGTCCAGTGGGTGTAGTAAGCCTTGCCGCCAATCAGGATGCTGGCACCGGGGAAATCGGAGCTTGCACCGGGGCGGAACTCGAAGGTAACCCCCGCCCATGTCTGGGTCGTACCGAATGCCACCTCAGTTGCATTGCCCGTAGGCATGTCTGTCAGAGCATCACCGAATGCCTGGGCAAAACCGTTCATCATGCCGCCATAGATCTCACCTTTGGTAAATTCGGGCATCCCCTCAGCCATCACCACATCTTTGGTAAATTCGGGCATACCCTCAGCCATCACCACATCGTGGCTTCCGGTTCCTCCCACATGATAGTCTGTGATACGCTTCTCCACGGGTTTGCCAAGTTCGGAGAGATAGGAGTCGAACTCAGCCACATTGTCCTTGAACAGCGGCTGTTCCATGGTAACAAGTGCATCCTTGCCTTCAATGATGTAGCTTGCGTCGCCGAGAGCATCGTTTGTGTAGTAGACATGCAACTTGTAATTGCCGAGGTCGTGAACCTCGAAGTTTCCCTTTGTCTGTGCCATAGCTGTAATAGTTAAGAGATTGAACAAAATAAATAATACCTTTTTCATTGTTTTTTGTTTTAATGAGTTTTAAATCGCCTTACTTACTAAAAGTATCTTTGTTTCATTTATACTGCAAAGTAAGAAAGAGATTTTTAACACTGCAAGTAGGTACTTGAATGTCACACACTTACGCATAGGTAACCATTGTTGTGTATGAGCCGGTTACAGACAAAAATATTTTTGAAAAAAGTTTGTTGCAGCGTGAAAGGAATTTGATTACCTTTGTAGAGCGATTTGAAATACATAATATTATGGACAGAACAACTATAGAAGATGCCGTATTCCCAAACTGCCCGATACGGAACATCCTGGCCAGACTCTGCGACAAGTGGTCGCTTCTGGTCATATACACGCTGGACAAGGCCGGCAAGGAGACGGTACGGTTCAAGGAATTGCAGCGAGAAATCCCCGACATATCGCAGAAAATGCTGACGGTCACCTTGAGGACACTGGAAGATGACGGCTATGTCACCCGCACCGTATATCCCGAAGTTCCCCCGAGGGTCGAATATGCGCTTACAGACCGCACCCACTCTTTACTGCCGCATATCAATGCGTTGATAGAGTGGGCGCTGGAGAATAAGGACGCTGTTTTGAAGGATAGGAAAAGGGCGAAAAATCAGCCCTGAGCGCTATTTCTTCCGGCCGCTCTTGCGCAGGGCTTCGGCGATGATCCACTGGAGCTGCCCGTTGACGCTGCGGAACTCATCGGCAGCATATCTGAAGCAGGCTTCCTGGGCATCGCTGGCTACTGATAGATGGTTCCGGTGTTCACCACGGGCTGGGCGGACTCGTCGCCGCAGAGCACCACGAGCAGGTTGCTCACCATCGCGGCCTTGCGCTCCTCGTCCAGTTCCACCACCTGGTCGTCCTTGAGCTTGTCGAGGGCCATCTTCACCATGGAGACCGCCCCCTCGACTATCTTCTCGCGGGCGGATATCACGGCGGCGGCCTGCTGGCGGCGCAGCATCACGGCGGCAATCTCGGGAGCGTACGCCAGATAATTGATACGAGCCTCCACGACCTCTATTCCGGCCATAGCGAGCCTGTCGTTCAGGGTCTTCTCGAGTATTTCATTGACCTCCTCCCCTCCGGAGCGCAGGGTCACCTCATCCTGACCGCCCTCGTTGTTGTCATAATTGTAGTCTGCGGCCACCTGGCGCAGGGCGGCGTCGCTCTGTATCTTCACGAAATTCTCCAATGCGTTCATCACCGAAGCCATGCGGTTCGCGGCAACAACGGCAGCATTTGAACCATGCACAGTTCCGGCCATGGTCTGCGAGTCAATCTCGAACAGGGCCTTATAGGTGTCCTTGAGCCTCCAGACCAGCACCAGGCCGACCATTATCGGATTGCCGACCTTGTCGTTGACCTTGATGGGCTCCACGTCGAGGTTCCTCGCCCTGAGCGAAAGTTTCTTCTTGGTGAGCAGAGGGTTCACCCAGTAGAAGCCGGTCCTGCTGAAGGTTCCCCTGTATTTTCCGAAAAAGACCATCACCCTGGCCTCGTTAGGCTCCAGCTGGACATATCCCGCATAGAATGCGAACCAGATTATTGCCAGCACCGTGCCGAGAACCGCCATGCCGAGCATCTCCGTGAGAAAACATCCTATGACAAGCGCCAGAAACACGATGTGGTGGAGGAACAGCATCACGAAGCCGTTCATCACGAAACCCTTGAA
>CASEKR010000117.1 GCA_949288585.1 uncultured Bacteroides sp.
GGAGAAGCGCGAGAGGATGAACGTGCCGCTCAGGCAACCCAGCGTACGGAAGATGAAGTAGAGCGACGTGGCCCACGAAGCTTCGTCGAGCGTCAGTTCCAGGCGTTCCATCAGCAGCTTGGGCGCGGTGGTGTTGGTACCGACGTCGATGCCCACGTGGCACATGATGCCGAGGAAGCACAGCAGGATAAACGGATTGCCCAGCAGCCGCAGGCAGGCGCCGAAGCCCGAAGCCCGGTCGGGCTGCTCCTCGGCGATGGGCGTGGCGCCGAGCCAGAGGATGGCGAGCACGGCAATCACCATGTAGATGGGGAAGAGCACGCGCCAGTCGAGCCCGAGGTCCGGTATGGCGTGCGTGGCACCCCACATGGCGATGTAGGGGGCGAGGAACGAGGCGATGGCCTTGACGAACTGGCCGAAGGTGAGGGACGACGCGAGCCGGTCACCGCTGATGATGGTAGACAGCAAGGGATTGAGCGACGTCTGCATCAGTGCGTTGCCGATGCCGAGGAGCGAGAATGACGCGAGCATCAGCCCGTAAGAATCGCCGAAGATGGGCAGCGCGAGCGACACGGCGGTGACCACGAGGCTAAGCAATACGGTGCGTTTGCGGCCGATGCGGTTCATCAGTATGCCGGTGGGCACGCTGAAGATAAGGAACCAGAAGAAGACGAGCGAGGGGAAGATGGGAGAGGTCTTCTTTCACATAGTTGGAGGCGATGCCCACCAGGTCTACAAAGCCCATCGCGAAGAAGCAGAGCATGACGGGGAGCAGGGCGGGGAGGTTGGTTTTAAGGGTATTGTTGTTCATAATAATGTGGATATTAAAATTGAAACGATTGTATGCTCTGTCATGTTGAGCGGAGCGGAGCGGAGTCGAAACATCTCCCGCAAGCGCAAGAGAAGCGGAGAAGCCTTCGGGAGATTCTTCGGCTACGCAAAGTTAGCTCCGCTCAGAATGACAGATACTTAGTTAAAGCAATTGTGCAAAAATGACTACCGGATGGGATAGACTTTCATCGTCTTGACGGTGAACGAGCCGCGCCGCGACTCGAACGTCACGCGGTCATAGGGCGCGGAGGGGAAGACGCGGTTGGTCATGACGAACTCGCCATCCTGGCCGAAGGCCTCGACGCTGGAGCGGTCGACGAAGAGGCGCAGGCGCAGGGTGCCTTCGCACGCGGCGGGGGCGACGGTCATCGCGGGGAAGTCGGGGCTGAACGACGTCAGGCCGGAGAGGCTGCGGTCCATGACGAACTGCCTGCGCGCCGTGTCGTAGTACATGAGCAGCTTCTCCCCTTTCGCGTTTCCTAAGGTGATAACTACGCGTTCGGAGCCGGAATTGCGCAGTTCGAGTTCCAGTTCGTAGCTGCCCGTGTTGCTGTCCGTGAGGGAGGGCACTTCGTAGGTGTCGCTGACGCGGAAGGAGGGGAACGCCTTCGCTTCGCCCCGGGCGGCGTCCATCTCGGGCGAGGGGGCACAGCGCAGGGTAAGTTCGCCGCCGTTGCGGTAGAGCGACAGGTCGCGGGCGATGGTGTTGGCGCCGCGGTACTGGGCGGTGTGGGCAGCACGGTCTGATACTGCCAGTTGCTCATCCAGCCCAGGGCGACGGTGCGGCCGTCGGGGGCGTTAGAGAAGGTGACGGTGGCGTAGTGGTCCTTGCCCCAGTCCATCCACTTGGTCTGGGTGGGCGACTCGTTGCGGAACTTCTTGCCGTCGAACGTGCCGACGAAATATTGGGTCGCGCTTCCGCCGAAGGGTCCGCCGGGATTGATGTTGCAGAAGAGTACCCAACGGGGTTCTTTCTCGCCTTCGACAGGCAATTGCACGAGGTCAGGACATTCCCACACGCCGCCGTGCGCGCCCTGGTTACGGCCGAAGGAGCTGGCGTAGTCCCAGTCGATGAGGTTCTTCGAGGTGTAGATTTCCATCTCCTGCCCGGCGGCGAGTATCATGCACCAATGCTTGGCGGGGGCGTACCAGAATACTTTCGGGTCGCGGAAGTCGGGCTTATCGGAGGTGACGATGGGATTGCCGGCGTACTTGGTGAACGTGCGCCCGCCGTCGGTGCTGTAGGCCATGCTCTGCGACTGGCTGTCGCCCCAGGGGGTAGATTTGGCCGAGGTGTAGAAAGCGATGATGGCTCCCGCGCCGAACCCGGCGGTGTTGTCCGCATCGACCACGCATGAGCCGCTGAAGATGGAGCCGTGGGCGTCGGCAGTGATGGCGTTAGGCTCGTGCGTCCAGTGGACGAGGTCGGCGGAGGTGCTGTGTCCCCACGTCATGTTGCCCCACGTGGAGCCGTATGGGTTGTATTGGAAATAGAGGTGCCACTTGCCGTCGAGGTAGAACATGCCGTTGGGGTCGTTCATCCACCCGTAGGCGGGCGTGTGGTGGTAGACGGGGCGGAACTTCTCGCGGTT
>CASEKR010000118.1 GCA_949288585.1 uncultured Bacteroides sp.
GTGGTGGGTAGCCTGAATAACAGTCTCGACGGATATTATCTGATTAATAACTGGATAGAAACAAACAGATACCTGTTGGTTCAACTGTCGCGCAGCTACGATTCGCCCAATGCCCGCACCCAGGGAACAGTGACGCTTCATACACTGGTGTACGACAAACAGACGGGCGACTTCTTCAGCCTGCCTGGACGGACCGACAAGGATGGCCGATACACCTACGCCAACCTGCCTTTCCAGGTAGAAGGGAAGGAACTCTCTCTCCTGCCTTCGTTGACGATAGGAGACCAGGCCGCCGCCTGCTTCAAAGGAAAGCGGCTGAAGGAGATGTTGCCCGACCTGCCTTTGTCGAAGCAATGGAAAGACGAGGAAATCATCATAGTACAGATGGAATGACGCTAAAGTCTCCCCTTGACGGGAGCGACAGAAAACACTATATTTGTAAAACCCGAATAACAACAGAATTATGCTAAGACATTACATCAAAGTGGCGCTTCGGCTCATCCGCCGGAGTCTGCTGTTCTCCTCCATCAACCTGATGGGGTTTGTGCTGGGCCTGACGGCGGCCTTCCTCATTTACTTGTGGGTGGTGGACGAACTGACGCACGACGACTGCTTCCGCGACGGCAGCCGCATCTATCGTGTGACGGAGCTTCGCCGCGAAGCGGGCGGGGAGGTGAAGGAGTCGCCCCGCCTGCCACGCACGCTGGCCATGGACTTCCGGCAGAAGTTCCCGCAGGTGGAGGACGCCACGGCCATCAAGTACGGCGACCGGCACTCCTACGAGGCTGAGGACGGGAAGAAGATGACGGTGACCGAAGTTTACGTGGACAGCACCTTCTTCCGTTTCTTCACCTTCCCCGTAGTGGAAGGTACCCTCCAACGCATCAACGAAAATCCGAACAACGTGGTTATCTCCGCCGAACTGGCCCGCAAGTTCTTTGGTTCGGGCTCAGCCGTCGGGCAGAAGCTGACCTACATCAACGACGTCTATACGGTGGTGGCTGTGGTGGACATTCCCCGCAAGAGCCACATCCGCTTCGAGCTGGCCATGCCGATGGAGGCTTATGGCAGAGGGGGCGTAAACATCAATTGGAATACCTTCACGGAAAGTATGCACGTCTATATCAAGATGAAGCAAGGATCGACCATGCTCCGTAGCGAGGCGCAGGCCATGAGCCGCCTGCTGGCCGACCGTGGCGAGAAGAACGTACGTCTCGGCTTCCAGCCCTTGCACGACATCTATCTGCATACCCGTTTTGCCGACCCCGACGTGAAGCAGCACGGCAACCTCTCCACCGTCTATCTGTTCATCGCCCTGGCGGTGCTCATCATCTTCATGGGGGCGTTCAACTTCACCACCCTCTCCACTGCTCGTGCCTCGCTGCGCTATAAGGAGGTGGGCGTGCGCAAGGTGACGGGAGCCAAACGCCGCGTGCTCATCGGGCAGTTCCTCTCCGAGGGGATGGTACAGGCGTGCATCGCCTTGGTGTTGGCCATGGCATTGACGGAGCTGACGCTGCCCCTGTTCAACCGGGTGATGGAGACCGACCTGCGGTCTCGTCCGTCAATCCGTTGTTGGCCTTCAAGGGCGGGCGCAAGACGGGGCGCAAGGGCGGACTGATACGCGGGCTGGTGTGCGTGCAGTTTGTCATCGCCTTGGTGCTGATGCTGCTGACGGGCATCGTCTTCAAGCAGCTACACTACATGCAGAACAAGGACATGGGGCTGGATGCATTTATACCAGCCTGTGGTACAACGTAGGCGACTTCAAGCAGGAACTCCTGCGCAATCCCGACATCAAGGGTGTCTCCATGTCGTCGCCCATCGAGAACTTCGGCGAAGGCACTAATTTCAAGGACGGCAGCAAGGTGGAGTGGACCGATGTGGACGGACGCACCGACTCTGTGCGCATGGTGCAGCTGTGGGCCGACGGCGACTTCGTGAAGACCTTCGGCATGCAGTTGGTGAAGGGCAAGCTGATGGATGACGACTTCAACAACTACTGGGATCAGGGTGAGACCAAGACCGCCGTCATCAAC
>CASEKR010000119.1 GCA_949288585.1 uncultured Bacteroides sp.
ATGTTAATCCTAAACGTTTCATAATACTTCTCATTTTTGTTAATCCTAAAAACTAATCCTATAAATCCAATAGCTAATACCTATTGAAACTAGGGCTGGACGCCCAGCCTTTCTTTTTACCGATGCAAATATATGGATGTGTTTTATTACATAAAAATGATTGGTAAAGAAAATGCTTTCCAAATCCTCATTTCTTGATATAAATCAAAATTTCAATCAATATAGAATGTATTTCTTATAATTTGTAACATATTTGTAACAAAATGTAGATTATTGTTTCATATTGTTTTTTTGAGGATTTGGGCGAGGAGAAATGACCTGGGCATAAAAAACAGGCAATGCATGGGTTGGAAGCCTTCTGCATTGCCTGTAATGGAGTATAAGTGTTTAGCGCGTTTTAGTCTTGAAGCTGGTGGTGCATGGCTTCTGCTGCGCGGAATGACGGTCGCTCCACCGCGCACGATGTCACCGCCTGCATAAATGGTGGGGATGCTGCTCTGCATCTGTTCGTTGACGGCGATGGTATTCTTGCGGCCCAGCTCCAGTCCTTTGACGGACTTGGGCACAATGGGGTTCGGCGATACACCTACGGCTACTACAGCCATGTCGATATCGAGTGTGACAGTAGCACCAGGGATGGGCACAGGACTGCGTCGTCCGCTGGAGTCGGGTTCGCCAAGCTCCATTTGTTGGAGGATGACTTGCTTCACGGCTCCCTTCTCGTCAGCGATGTATTCGAGCGGATTGTGCAGGGTCAGGAATTCGATGCCTTCTTCCTTGGCATGTTTTACTTCCTCCAGGCGGGCAGGCATTTCGGCCTCGCTACGGCGATAGACGATATATACCTTCTCGGCGCCCAGGCGTTTGGCGGTGCGGCAGGAGTCCATGGCTGTATTTCCGCCGCCCACCACCATGACGCGCTTGGCGGGGTTGATGGGGGTGTCGGTTTCGGGGTTGGAGGTGTCGGTTTCGGGGTTGGAGGCGTCCATCAGGTTGACGCGTGTCAGGTACTCGTTGCTCGACATGATGTTCACGCAGTTTTCGCCAGGGATGTTCATAAAGTTGGGCAGGCCGGCACCCGAGGCGATGAACACGCCTTTGTAGCCTTCCTTCTGGAGTTCTTCCACACTTTCTGTCTTGCCGATGATGCAGTCCTTGACGAACTTCACGCCCATCTTCTCGAGGTTGTTGATTTCCACGTCCACAATCTTGTTGCACGTCCACAATCTTGTTGGGCAGGCGGAACTCGGGGATACCATATTTCAATACACCGCCAATCTCGTGCAGGGCTTCGAAGACGGTGACGTCGTAGCCATACTTCACCATGTCGCCTGCAAAGCTCAAACCGGCAGGACCCGAACCTACAACGGCCACCTTGATGCCGTTCTTGGGAGCCAGTTCGGGCAGGATGATGTTGCCGCTTTCGCGCTCATAATCGGCCACGAAGCGCTCCAGGTTGCCGATAGCCACGGCGGGTTCGTTCATCTTCAGGTGGATACACTGGCTTTCGCACTGCTTCTCCTGCGGGCAGACGGGATGCACTGGCTTTCGCACTGCTTCTCCTGCGGGCAGACGCGTCCGCAGACGGCAGGCAGCGAAGAGGTGTGCTTCAGCACGCGGGCGGCTTCGAGGAACTCGCCGCGCTCCACGTTCTTGATGAACGAGGGGATATTGATACTGACAGGACATCCTTGCATACACGTCGGGTTGGCGCAATCCAGGCAACGCTTGGCTTCGGTCATGGCCTGTTCCTTGGTATAGCCTGTGTTCACCTCCTCCGTACGGGTTGTGGCGCGATAGACGGGGTCGAGTTCGTTCATCGGGCAGCGGGCGATGGCGGTACGTTCCTTTGGCTTCATGCTCTTGCGCAGGGCCTCACGCCAGGGGGCTTTGCGGTCGAGGAGCTCTTCCATCGGGGCGTTGGCCGTCATGGCTCTTCCTGCGGCAGCCGTCTCGGCCGATGCTTCCTCTTGTGGCGTGGCGTGGCAGACAGAAGCTTCCAGATGGCTCATCTCTTCGCGCTCCACTTCCTTGAACGATCCCATGCGCTTGAACATCTCGTCCCATTCCACCTGGTGGCCGTCGAACTCAGGGCCGTCCACGCAGACGAACTTCGTCTTTCCGCCCACGGTGATGCGGCAGGCACCACACATGCCCGTGCCGTCCACCATGATGGTGTTCAGCGATACGTCGGTCGGAATGTTGTATTTTTGGGTCAGCAGGCAGCAGAATTTCATCATGATGGCGGGGCCGATGGCGAAACATTTGTCCTTGTCCACCTTCTCGCGCTTGATGACGCTCTCGATGCCTTCGGTCACGAGGCCTTTATTGCCATACGAGCCGTCGTCGGTCATGATGATGACTTCGTCCGACGACTTCCGCACTTCATTTTCGAGGATAATCAGGTCCTTGGTGCGGCCGGCCAGGACAGAAATCACACGGTTGCCTGCCTCTTTCAGGGCTTGGATGATGGGCAGCATCGGGGCCACACCCACGCCACCACCGGCACATACCACCGTACCGAAGTTCTCGATGTGTGTGGCTTGTCCCAGCGGACCCACTACGTCGAGAATATAGTCGCCTGCGTTCAGCTGGCACAACTTGGTGGACGAGAGACCTACTTCCTGCACCACCAGCGTAATGGTGCCCTTCTGTACGTCGGCTCCTGCGATGGTCAGC
>CASEKR010000120.1 GCA_949288585.1 uncultured Bacteroides sp.
TCCGCTGACGTGGCGGGCGATGAGTTCGCGGGTGTATTCGCGGGTGCTTTGGTTCACCTTCGGATCCTTGCTCTCATGGAGCAGGAGGTCGTAGCGCACACCGCTTCCGATGAACGACTTCTTGATACCGGGCAGGGCGTCGACGGCGTGGTAGATGTCGAGCAGAGGGCGGTGGTCGGTATTCAGGTTGGGGCATACCTTGGGATGGATGCACGAAGGCCGCTTGCACTTCTTGCACAGGTCGAGGTTGGTGCCCTGCATGCGGTACATGTTGGCGCTGGGTCCGCCCAGGTCGCTCAAGTAGCCCTTGAAGTCGGGCAGCTCCATGACGGCCTTCACTTGACAGAGTGCTTGATCATGTCGTAGGCGGGGATGCGCTTGCCCTTGTACTTGGGATGGGGCAGGCGCGTGTAGGGCAGGTCGAACGAATGGTCGAGCTCCTCGGTCGTCAGGGGCGGGTAGGGCGGATTGACTACCACCACTTGCTTGCCTACATTTTGCAGGATGCGCGCGGCGGCATACTTGTTGCTTTCTTCCTCGATGTGGCGGAAGTTGGCGGCCTCCTTCTTCTTGTCCTTCAGGCATTCCTCGTGAGAGTAGAGGGTGATGTCGCCCTCCACTGGGCTGACTTCGCGGGCAAGGTAGGCGGTCTGGGGAACGTCGTCCAGCGGGCGTCCCTCCATCAAGCGGCGGGTCAGTTCGACAATGGGCTTCTCTCCCATGCCATAGATGAGCAGGTCGGCTCCGCTATCCACCAGGATGCTGGGGCGCACGCGGTCTTGCCAATAGCGATGCCTCCCAAGAAGACGGGCACGTCGGGGAAGAGTCGTTTCAGGATTTGCGTATAGACGATGGAGGGGTATTCGGGGCGCATGTCGGGGCGCGCGTCGGGCGTATAGGCATCGTCGCTGCGCAGGCGTTTGTTGGCGGTGTATTTGTTCACCATGGAGTCCATGCAACCGGCCGATACGCCGAAGAACAGGCGCGGACGACCCAACTTCTTGAAGTCTCGCAGGTCGTCGCGCCAGTTGGGTTGGGGGACGATGGCCACACGCAGCCCTTCCGCCTCCAGTATGCGTCCGATGACGGCGGCCGTCCAGTTCGTCCCACCCGCGGAGTTCCACTTCTTTTTTGGTCGTGGGCAACCAATCTGTCAGTCTGTATTCTTTCATGGGCACAAAGATACGACCTTATTTTGTAAATTGCACGGTCATCTGCTCGCCGTCGTAGATTTCGCGGAAACCGATGTGCTGTTCGGCCAGGTATTCCTTCAGGTCGTTGAAGGCGGAGGCATTGTCCATGACAATCTCCAGCGTCTCGCCAGAGGGGGCTTCACACAAAGCCTTGATGGCGGGAATGAGTGGGCTGTAGTGCGATGTGCCGCACGTGTTAATGGTTTTCATGTTCATTCTTCTTCCTCTTCTTCTGGGCAATGTTCGGGCAGCCATTGCAGGTAGAGCCTGATGAGTTGCTGGAGTCCGAAAGCCTTCATGTTGTTGTGGTAGATGACGTCGATGCAGAGGTCCAGCAGGTCTTTGCTGTCTTCTACTTGTGCGGCAATCAGTGAACGGATGTTCAGCTTCAGCTTGTCGAGCACCGTTTCGTCCACGATGCCGTTGCTGTCTATCAGATGCTGGAACAGTCCGTATTTCTGGATGGTGGCGAGGTGTTCCCGTATTTCTGGATGGTGGCGAGGTGTTCGTCCGACACTTCGATGCTGCGTGTGCCGCTTGTATTGGCTTGTATGGTGTACATGTCTTTTTTAGTTTAAAGGTTGATAACTTATATTTCGATTGCAGCAAAGATAGTGTTTTCGTGATATATTCTGCTATATAGGGGTGAATTTCTTACAGAAAACGTTGTTTTCGCCTTTTGTACTTCTCTTGGTTTGCACTATCTTTTCATAAGATAGGCTGCACCTCGGAAGTAAAAAGTCAGAAAACGTTGTTTCCGTCTTTTGTACTTCTCTCGGTTTGCACTATCTTTGCATACAAACAAGAGCTGCTAATGATAAAACATTATATATCCTTATTATTTTGCGCCGGATGGCTGTGCGGAGCCACTTCGCTGAAGGCGGCGGTGCCAGCCGATTCGGCTTCTTTTGTCAATCCTTTCGCTCATCCCATCACGTTCAGCGGGAATTTCGGCGAGCTGCGGGCGAACCACTTCCACGGAGGACTCGACTTCAAGACGGGAGGGGTGACGGGCAAGGCGGTGCGGGCGTTGGCCGACGGCTACATCTCGCGCATCCGTGTGACGCATGGTTCGGGCTACGTGCTCGACGTGGTTTACAACAACGGTTATACTACCATCAATCGTCACCTGGAAGCTTTTGTGGGTGACATTGCCCGGCGGGTGGAAGACTTGCAATACGAG